>NZ_HG529357.1 GCF_000499525.1 Faecalimicrobium dakarense
GGTGTTTGTCCATCTCTATTTTCTAATGCTTCATCAACACCCATAGCTATATCTCCTGATTGTTCATCTATAGAAGTTATAACTGCACAAGTATCACAGTCAAATCCGTATTTTGCTCTATCATATCCTATCTCTCTTACTGTTTCTCTTACTATTTTAGGTATATCAGCATATGCTTTTGTTGTTATTTCTCCGGCTACAAGCACTAGTCCTGTTGTTACTGTAGTCTCACAAGCAACTCTTGATAATGGATCTTGCTTTAATAATTCATCTAATATTGCATCTGATATTTGGTCGCATATTTTATCTGGATGCCCTTCTGTTACTGATTCTGATGTAAATAAGTGTCTTGCCATATTAACCACCATCCTTATCTATTTGTTTAGGTTATCACATAATACAAGTGATAACTCTCTTAATATCTTACATGCTGTTACTGTAGATACATTAGTATTATCATAATCTGGACTAAGCTCTACAATATCGCATCCAATTAATTTTATATTTGAATTTTTTAATATACTAAATACATTTTGAAACTCTCTATATGTGATTCCTCCAGGCTCTGGCGTTCCAGTACCTGGGAATATTGATGGATCTAATACATCTAAATCTATTGTTAAATAAACTTTTTTTCCATTTAAACTATCTACTATATCTTTAAATGTATCTATACTTCCAACTTCCATATAAGTGTGATTTTGCTTTAATGAAAAATCAAACTCTTCTTTAGTTCCAGATCTTATTCCAAATTGGTAAATTCTATTATCTCCAACTAAATCCCAGATTCTTTTTATTACTGTTGCATGTGAATTTTTATTATTGTTATATTCTTCTCTAAGGTCTGTATGTGCATCAAAATGAAGTACACATACATCTTCATATTTTTCATAAACTGCCTTAAATGCAGGTAGTGTAACTAAGTGTTCTCCACCTATCATAAAAGGTATTTTTTCATCACTTACTATTTCTTTAGTGCTTTCATATATTTCATCCAATACTTTTTTAGTATCTCCAATACTTAATTCTAAATCTCCAATATCACAAATTTTAAAATTTTCTAAATCTAAATCTAGCATTGGAGAATACGTTTCAAGCCCATAAAATTCAGGTCTCATGGAACTACTCGCAAATCTTGTTCCCGGTCTATTCGAAGTAGTTCCATCAAATCCAACACCATAAACTACTACATCAGCTTCATCATAACTTGAATCCATTCCCATAAAAGTATTTATATGAGAAAAATTATTTACTTTCATTTAACATATCCTTAACGTATTGAGGTAACATAAATGCACCTACATGTATGTCGCTATTGTAGTATCTAGTTTTTAAATTTAAATTTTCCCATGCTTCTCTATTTTGATCTTTTATTGGGTCAAATTTTTTAGATGCAAATCCAAATAACCAATGTCCTGATGGGTAAGTTGGTATATGTGCTTGATAAACTTTAGCTATAGGGAATAAGTTAGTTATTTTTTCATTTGCTCTTTTCATTTCTTTAGCATTAAAGTCAAAATATGGACTTTCATTTTGATTTACAAGTATTCCATCAATACTTAACGCTCTATAACAATCATTATAGAAATCAATTGAGAATAACCCTTCTCCCGGTCCTATTGGATCAGTTGAATCAACTATTATTAAGTCATATGATGCATCTTTTGAATTTTTTACAAAAGCTACACCATCTTCATAATATAAATTAACTCTCGGATCATTTAATTTACATGCACATATATCTATATACTCTCTAGATACATCTACAACCATTTTATCTATTTCAACCATGTCTATTTTTTCTATTTGTGGATAACGAGTAAGCTCTCTAACTGTACCTCCATCTCCACCACCTATAACTAATACATTTTTTATATTCATATTAGTTGCCATAGGAGTATGAACAATCATATCATGGTATATAAATTCATCTTTGTAATTAACCATCATAAGTCCATCAAGTGTTAAAAACTTTCCAAACTCTTTACTTTCAAAAACATCTACTTGTTGAAAATCAGATTTATCACTAAATAAATGCTTATCTACTTTTATTGAAAAACGTACATTATCAGTCCACTCTTCTGTGTACCA
>NZ_HG529358.1 GCF_000499525.1 Faecalimicrobium dakarense
TACATTATCAGTCCACTCTTCTGTGTACCAAAGTTCCATAATAGTACCTCCAAAATTTCCAAATTTATTTTATTTTATGTTTATTCTACCTGCGCTTATTTGCGCTATTTATTTATATATGGTAAAATATAAGTCCAAATTTATTTTTATTTTTCAAGCGTTATTTTGAGCAACGGAATTACCTGAACGTATGTGAAGTTAATTCGTTGGCGATATGAACGCAGTGAATTTTAGGTATTTTTATTTATATAGCTTCCGGCTTATGAGTAATTGTACCTAAATCTTTTTTTGCAAATTTTTGTATCTTAGTTGTTAATCCTCTAGGTATTTCAGTTGATTCACTTCTTTCAGCTTTTAAAAGTTCTTCTAATAATTCAAAACTTTTCCATGGATCTATGTCTCCACAAGTAAAGAAATCTGCTGATGCGTATCCATACTCTGGCCATGTATGTATTGTTAAATGAGACTCTGCTATTATTACCGCACCTGATACTCCCCATGGATTAAAATGATGGAAAACTGAATCTACAATAGTCGCCTTTGCATTTAGTGCAGATTTATTCATAAACTCTTCTATTAGTTTTGGGTCTCTTAAAATCTCTTCATCGCAATTGTAATATTCAACTAATATATGACGTCCTAATGTTTCAAATTTCATAACTCTCACTCTCCTAAATATCTAATTTTAACTTATAACTAAAATTGTTTCTAAAGTTTTGTCCTTCATATCGCATAAGTATGCATTACTATCTTTAAGTAGTTTTATATAATCAATAATTTCTTTTGTAATTAGTTCTCCTGGTGCCACTACTGGTATTCCTGGAGGATAAGCCATTATACTTTCACCGCTTATTCTATTTACACAATCCTCAATATTGATACTTTCTTTTTTTGAATAAAAAGCTTCTCGTGGATTTAACCTTATAATCGGATTTATTTGTTTTATTTTAACCGTACCTTTACTCACATTTTTTGAACTTATTAAGGCAATTATCTCTATTGAATTTATAAGCTTATCTACATCTTCTTTTGTAGTCCCAAGGGATATAAGTGCTAATACATTATTTATATCTCCCAGTTCTACTTGAATATCAAATCCTTTGTAAAGTAAATCATAAACCTCATATCCAGTTAAACTTAAATTTGATACATTTATACATAATTTTGTTTCATCAATATAATCTACACCTTTATTTTTTAATAGTTCTTTTGATAAAACTTTTATATTATTAATTTTATTTAATCTAGACTTTGCATATCTAGCTAGTTTTATTGCATTTAGTAATTGGCTTTGGCCATTTTTAACTAAATTATGTCTTGCACCATCAATACTTGCCATAAGTAAATAAGATGCTGATGTTGATTGAAGCATATTTATGGTTTGCTGAATTTTATCTCCATCAATATCCTTATTTATTAAAAGTATTGATGCTTGAGTTAATGCTCCTCCACTTTTATGCATACTTACAGCACTCATGTGTGCTCCTAGTTCCATAGCTGATGTTGGAAGTTCTTCATTAAACGGAAAATGCGCACCATGTGCCTCATCTATTAAAACTAAGATGTTTTTTTCCTTGCAAACTTTAATTATTTCTTCTAAATCGCAACATGCTCCATAGTAAGTTGGATTTAATAAAAATACTGCTTTTATGTCATTTACTTCGTCTAATGCTTTCTTAATCTTGTTAGCATCAACATTCAAACTAATACCAAGTTCACTACTAAACTCCGGGTCTATAAATACTGGCTCTCCTCCACTTAATATAAGTGCATTTATAACTGATTTATGTATATTTCTTGGTAATAATACTTTATCTCCTGGATTTATAGTAGATAAAATCATTATCTGTATTGCTCCTGTTGTTCCATTAGTTATAAAAAATGCTTTATCACTTTTATATGCTTTTGCTAATAATTCCTGTGATTCTTTTATTATGCTTTTAGGGTTTGCTACGTTATCCATCCTCGGAGATGAATTTATATCCATACTCATTAAATCTTCACCAAAATAGTTATTTAAAATTTTAACTCCTTGGTTTTTTACATGCCCTGGTACATCAAAACATGATATATCTTTCATCGAGTATTTTTTTAAGTTATATAAGAGAGGTATTTCCTCTGATTCTAGATCTTTCATTTTAAATCCCCCTTTTTTATTAGTAATTTATGACATTAAACTTATTATAACTATCTTTTTTATTTACTTTTATTAAACTTATAAATTCAATTATACATTCTACAGATTTTTTTGCAACCATTTTTTTATTTTTTTTATATTTTTATATAAAAGTCTAAACTTAGTATTCTACACATTAATTCATTTTTTATTAAAAAAAGTTTTTATTAATTTTTAAAAAGTTTAGTATAACTAACCGTATCCTTATATTAATTTTATTAAAATTTAGTATAACTAACCTTTTTTTATTTTTTATTACTTTTTATTCTAAGTATTAAACATATTAATATTTCGATTTTATTTTATCGATAAATTTTATTTTTATAAAAAATAGCATCCACTTTTATGGATGCTATCTAAATTTCTATTTATGTTTCTTATATAATATATAATTAATGGAAAATGAAATCATTATCAAACCTACAGCTATTAAAATTTTATAGCTAGGAACATCTGGTTCTATAGTAGTCCCTCCCTCTATAATATCTATTTTAATTGCATGTATATCAGTATCTCCCATATGTTCACTACAAGCTTTGTTATAGACACCTTCGACTTCAAGAGTATCACCAATTTTATTATACCCACCATACACATTTATCCTTTTAATATCTTCATTTCTCATATATATACCTATTGCATTTGTACTGTCTTTTATATTTACCCATCCATGTTTATCTCTTTTCAATGCTTCTCCAATTGCTTCGCCTTTTACACTAATAATTTGGTGGTTAAATTTTTTAGGATTTAAAATTAAGTCATTTATATTAATATTCTGTGCATCTATTTTTATTGGATATATTATAAAAATAAACATGCATATAAAAATCAATGTCTTCTTTATTATTTCATACATATCTTTTTAATCCCTTCAAATGAATATCCTATAAGCACAAATACCGCCATAAATTCTAACCTTGCTACATACATTACAAATATATAATAAAGTTTTAAAATGATAGGCATATTTGGTGAAGTTATTCCTACTGATAATCCGACGTTTCCTACCATTGATGCTGATTCAAATATAGACTGATTTAATGGATAATTATAAAAACAAGCTAATAGTATTCCGACTAGAAATAAAATTAAATAACAAAGTATTATTATTGCACTAGATTTAATAATTTCACTATCTAATATATGATCTTTTATATGATGAAACTTAAATGTTTTTATTCTTCTTTCTGATACTAATGACTCTTTAATACTAGCTATAAATCCTTTAAATACAACCGCCACTCTAAGCATTTTAAATCCTCCAGAAGTTGAACAAGCACTCCCTCCAATTAGCATTATTATTGATAAAATTAAAATATTGAAATCTCCCCACTCATTAGCAAATTGGCTTGTGTATGAACTCATAAATCCTGTAGTTGAATATGCTGACAATAAAGTAAATATATTTTTTCTAAATATTGCCATAGAATTTGGATATAAATTAAGATTATTAAGCCCATTTGCTAATAAAAATGCTGCTATAAATATTATAATTAGAAATGTTCTTACTTCTATATTTTTATAGATTTCACTATTATTACCCTTCCATATACAATAATGTAGACCAAAATTTATTGATCCCAGCATTAAAAATATTGTAGCTATCATCTCATAAGAGAAACTATGATAATACATTATATTTTGGCTCATTGGAGCAAAACCTGACGTACTCCATGCTGATGATATTATGCAATAACCATGATACAAAGCTCTCATCGGAGATAATCCTATTTGCATACCATTTATCCAAATTATAAAAGTTCCTACGCCTAAAAATAATAAACTTATAATCCATATAAGTTTACTTGTATTATGTGTATTTGGTAATAACTCAATATCTTTACCTTCTGCTACATACATTTTATAAGCTCCTTGAGTTTTTTTACTTAAAAAAGTTATTGCAAGAACTACCATACCTTGTGAACCTAAAAAAGTTATTGTATGCCTCCACATATTTAAACTCATACTTATATGATCTAAATCTTGTATTAAAAATACTCCTGTGGTTGTGAAACCGCTCATAACATCAAATATAGCATCTAAAAAAGATAACATATGACCACTTAAGTAAAGCGGTATTGCAGCTAATATTGTAAGTATTAACCAAGATAATGATGCAGTAACTAAACCATGTTTCCATTCCATGTATGTATTGTTTTTGTTATTCTCTCCAATTGCCATAAGTGAAAACCCAACTATAAATGCTATATTTATACTTATTATAAAATCCATTAATGGCTCATACTCATTTAGTAATAAAGCTACTATCATTGGTATTAACATAGAAAATGAGCTGCCAACTACAATATATCCTGTATAGTAACTAATTACTTTTAAATCACTACTATTTTTTTTACTTCTTCGCATAAAATCCCCCACTTACGTAAACGAAGTCATAAATAACAACGCTAGTAATAACACGATTATATACCCTATTTCCTTTAAAATTCCAAATATAATTTCTTTAAGTTTCAACATGTTAAAGCTCCTTTATACAAATAAAGCTTCTTCTAGTTTAGAATAAATAAATTGACTTTTACTTTTTATATTTTTGCTATCAGTTGCTATTACTATCTTATCATCTTCTTCTAATAATAAATCTCCTTTTGGATATATTACTTTAGAATCTCTGTATATATAAACAATTACAAAATCAAATGGCATATTTAAATCTTTTATTGATTTATTACACCAAGTGATATTTTTATCTATATATATTTCTACTAAAACCATATTACCTCTTTCAAAAATCTGAAGTATTCTAATTTGCTCATTTTCAAATTCCCAATCTATTAAATTACTAATAACTTCTGTGCTACAAACTGTTTTATCCACTGATAACATTTTAAATACTTCTTTATTTTTAGGATTATTAATTCTTGATATAATCTGCTTTATATTAAAATTTTCTTTTACAACTTCACAAATAACTAGATTTTCTTCGTCTTTTCCTGTTGCAGCTACTATTACATCAGCTATATCTATTTCTGCGTCTTTTAATACGTCTAGGTCTGTACCATCACCATGTATTATGTCTATATTTATTTTATTTGATATTTCATTACATAGGTTTTTGTCCTTCTCTATAAGTGTTACATCGTGCTTTCTATTAACTAAATTTTTAGCAAGGTAAAATCCTACCTTGCCTCCCCCTATAACTATAACTTTCATCTCTTCCCTCTTATACTCTAGATTTTATTTCTTGTATCCCAAGCTTAATTGGGCTTATATAATCTATCCCTAAAGATGTATAAATGTGTTCTTTATTCATATCTACAGCCCTTGCAATTACTCTATTTACATTAAATACTTTCTTAGCAATTCTACAAGCTGTTATATTAATACTATCATTTTGTGTAAGTGCTAAAAATAAATTGCAGTATTCTATTCCTGCTTCCCTTAATGTATCTATATCATATTCCACACCTGATAATCTTAATGCATTTATACCTTTTCCTAATGATTCTAACCTTTCTTTATCCTTGTCTATTATTACTACATTATGACCTTCATCTAAAAATTCCCTAGCAATACTAGACCCTAATTTTCCACATCCTGCGATTATTATATACATATCAATCACCTCTTGATATATTTGTCTTAAAGCTATTATATTAACTCTCTATGTACATTTCTCCTTCTTTAAAGTAGTATTTTATAAAATAAAAAAGAAGCTAAAATGCTTCTTTTTTATTTATTTTAAATTTTTAATTAGATTGTCTATTGGCATTAGCCTATTTAAATAGTACCACTTGCAATCAATATCTAAAAGCTTTGCATATTCTTTTTTACCTTTATAATTAGATGCTTTTTTAGTGAAAAACTTAAATTCTTTTTTTCCATCTTTATTCTTTATCGTTTCATATCTAAGCTCATTTATAAATTTATAATCTAAGTATCCAAAGATTTGCACTTTTTCTATATTATATAAATCTTTTATTAAATGTCTTTTAACTTGGTCCTTTTTATCTTCCATTTCTAGATTCAAATGAACACCTACGTAATAATTACTTTTATTATTTTCAAATTCATCTTTATCTATTATAAGCCTAGTGTGTATTTCATTGGCTATTGCAGTTTTTATAGCTATCTTTTTCTTATTTATTACGCTTTCATCTATTCCCTTACTCATTAAATAATTTAAAAATCCACACTCAGAAACTTTTTCTATAAATATTCTTTGTACTAATACTTCTTGTTGCAATTCTTTATTTTTTATATCTTTAGGTATTAACTTCTTATATTCATCAAACTTTTTAGACTCATTTAATGCATAGTCTCTACACTCTTTTAATTGTTCTTGTGTTATATTTACAGATTTAGTAATTAATTTTTCAAATCTTTGTTTTATACCTATATTTTTAACAAATACTTCATATTTGTTATTTGCTTTTATATAATTCATGTATTTCTCTCCTTAAAGTTTATATTATATAATAATAACATAGAAAGTAATATTATATACATTATTAATTTAAGGAGGTTTTAATTTGTATAAAATAAAATATAAAGATACTTTTATAAACTATAATATAAAAAGAACAAAGCCTAAAAAAAAGTATCTCTATTAAAATAAAATATCCTGGTATTGTTGAAATTTTATCACCTTCATATGTACCTGATAAAGAAATACAAAATTTAGTTTTATCTAAAGCTAATTGGATTTTTAATAAATTAAAAGAATTCGAAGATAAAAAGATTGAGGAAGTTGATTTAAGTTTTGAAGATAATAGTAATCTACCTTTTCTTGGAGAAAATCACATTCTAAATATCATTAGAAGTAGTAACATTATTAATTGTAAATTTGAGTTTGATAAAAATAAATTTATAGCTTATGTTCCTACTTTCATGTCTCTTGATAAACAAAATAAAGAGCTTAAAAGACTTTTCATAGACTGGCTAATATGGTATGGAACTGCTATCGTTAACGAGCGCATAAATATTTATTCTAAAGAATTAAATGTATCTTTTAAAAGTTTTAAGGTTAAAGAACAGAAATCTACTTGGGGAACTTGTTCTTCTCTAGGTAATATTTATATAAATTATAAAATATTACTTGCACCTATTGATATAGTTGATTATGTAGTTGTTCATGAGCTTTGTCATCTTAGAGAAATGAATCATTCTAATAAATTTTGGTCTTTAGTTCAAAGTATTATTCCTGATTATATAATTAAAAGAAACTGGCTTAAAGAAAATGGATTTAAACTTAAAGTTTAAATCTATTTTTATGTTGACATGCACAATATAGCATCTTAATAAATAATGTAAAGTAGGGCATTTTGAGCAATGTATTTGACTGAAGCGAATCTTTTATTTTAGGGGGAGAAATTATGTTAAGCGATCAAAAATATGTTATATTATCACTTGAACTTCATTTGTTTTTTTCAAGAATTATGAAAGAGCATTCTCTTTTTTTAGAGGCCGGATTTACTCCTAAAGACTCAAACCTTGCTAAAGAAGCTGATCATTATAAAAGGGAATTTGAAAAACTATTATCATATGCAGTAAGTGCTAGTAATGGTATAGTTAGTTCAGATATTTTAGAATCTGGAGAAATTATTACTGATTACACACTAGGATCAGAACAAAAAACACAAAATCTCACAGGTATAGATATAAATCAAGATATAACTAGATCAGAAGCAAATTTACGTAGTGCGCGAAATCCTCAGATTAGACCTGAACTGCTAGATTATGTAAATAGACTTAACTCTAATGCAAAGAAACTTCTTAATGGACTTATTAATTTCAAAAGAAGATTATTAAATGAAGTATTATCTTGTAATTTATTTACAACTAATTATCCATTACTTATTGATCATATAACTCGTGAGGCAATTTTATATCTTTCTTTAATAAATGATCTAGAAAATAGAATTGATATTGATTCTAAAGATGTAAGAGAAACAGAGCTATTTTGGGATCAGATTATGATGGAACATGCATTATTTATTAGAGGTTTACTTGATCCTTCTGAAAATGACTTAATTGAAACTTCTGATGATTTTGCGGATGATTTTGCAGATTTAATTGATGAAGCGAAAAATATGACAAATACAACGATAGATAGTATTACAAACGAAACTCTAAATCAGACTATTCAGTTTAAGAATTTCAAACAAGCAGGAACCGAAGGAATTAACCAATGTAAAATACGCTCTATAATACTTCCACTTCTTGCAGATCATGTATTAAGAGAAGCTAATCATTATATTAGAATATTGAAAAATTATACTTTATAAAATTTATATAATAATCCACACGTTATTAAAGTAAATTAAATATTTTGCTTAAAAAACGTGTGGATTAATTAGTATTAATGCTTCTGTAAATATATTTTCAATATATGGTATCTAGTTTTAATAAAAAAGAAGCAGATTTGATCTGCTTCTTTTTAACTTACTTTTATATCTATGTTTTCTAAATAAGTTATCTTTACATTTTCTATTCTCTTATCGTTTACAGTTATAATCTTTATATTAATCCCTTCTACTTGAAGTTCCTTATAATCATTTACTTTTGGTATTTCACCTAGTTTAGTAATTATATATCCATTTAATGTATCATAATCACCTTCCTCTAAGTGTAATCCAAACCTTTCATTAAACTCGGACAACCCTATACTACATTTAACTATGTAGCTATTATCTTCTGTTTTAACTATTTCTTTATTTTCTATATCATACTCGTCTTCAATATCACCCATGATTTCTTCTATTAAATCTTCCATGGTTACTATCCCACAAAATCCACCGTATTCATCTATTAATAAAGCAATTTGAATTCTCTTTAATTGCATTACTTTAAATAATTGATTGGCTTTTTCAGTGTTTAAGACAAAATATGGTTTTTTCATTATTTCTCTAATATTTATATTTTCAAATCCTACTTTTTTTGCTTGAATTAATAAGTCTTTAATATGAACTACACCTATAATATTGTCTATGTTATCTTCATAAACAGGTATTCTCGAATACGGTAAACTTAATAATTCATCTATATAATCTTCAATATCATCATCTATGTCAATTGAATAGGTATCTTTTCTAGATGTCATTATTTCTTTACATAATTTGTCATTAAACTCAAATACACTTTCTATCATGTCCTTTTCATCTTTATTAATAGAGCCTTGTTCTTCAGATTGAGATATCAATGATCTGATTTCTTCTTCAGATACTTCTTCTTCTGTATTTTCATCTTTATAACCTAAAAGTCTTAGTACTATATGTGTTGATAAAGATAGTATTTTAATAAATGGTTTTGTAATTATTGATACATAATAAATTGGCTTTACAGAGAAAAGTGCTATTTTTTCTGCATTTTCTAAAGCTATTCTCTTTGGTACAAGTTCTCCAAATACTAAGGTTATATATGATAGTATAAGAGTAACTATTACCATTGATATAGGCTGTGCATAAGGTATTTGTAGCCTTTCACTTAAAATACTTGATATGCCAGTTGCTGCAGATGCACTTGAGAAAAATCCTGCGAGAGTTATTCCTACTTGAATTGTAGCTAAGAAATTACTTGGGTCTTCTATTAGTTGTTCTAATAATATCGCCTTTTTGTTATTTTCTTTCACTAAATTTTTGATTTTAGTTTTGTTTACTGATACAATTGCCATTTCTGCTGATGCAAAAAATGCATTTATCATTGTTAGTATAAGTATTAATATTAATTGTAATACAAGCCTCTGGGGCTCAGGGTCTAAATTCATTTCATACCTCCTAAAAATTATATCGCCAACAACCTAAAAAGAAGGTCCGTTGCTCAAATATATTGATATGATGATATCATATTTATATTTAAACTTCAATTATTATGTGACTAATTTTATAAAAATTCATTTTAATTTCAAATTTACATAATAAAAAAGTATTAACCTTATAATATAGTTAATACTTTCTTATTTTATGAGTTTTATTTATAATCTATCACAAGAAAAAAGTATTCTAAAGTTATAGATTTGTTTTAATAAATGCTTAATACAGATGAAAGCTTCGGATCGCTTAATAGTCTATCGAAATAACTATGTGCAGAAGTATAACCGATTCCAAATTTTTTCTTTTTCTCATCAACTACTTTATATTCATAGCAAGCTTTCTTAACTTTATCATACATTTTTTGATTATTTGCTTCATATATAACTTTCTTATCCATTGGTATATCTTTTCTATATTGAGGTTTAATAAAATATAAAGCATCTTTTACTTTATTTTCATCGCTAAGTTTTTTTAATACTTGACCATTTTTTCTGTGCATTATATGATCATCATACTTATAATGATGCGCGATATGAGTAACACTGCCTAAATTCTTTTCAAAATCTAATATAGTTTTTTCCATTAAATCATAATGAGTTCCTAGTTTTCCATCTATATCAGCCAAGATTCTAATATTTTCTTTTTTTACACCTAATTCTTTAAGAGCATCTCTAAATTCATTATTTCTTAACTCTTTTTTCTCTTCTCTAGTTAAATTTTTAAATTTTTTATTATTTTTAAATACATTAACTCCTGATCCATCTGAAACTAAAACTACATATACATTATCTTTTCCAACTTCATTTATTGCCTTAGCTATTGCGCTTGCACCCCATAACACTTCATCATCTTGGTGTTGTGGATAAAATACAACATGGCTCTTAAATTTTCTATTGTAATTAGCTTCGTATTTTGGTACAGAATTACTTGAAATTTTGTTCCAAACTATAAAACCTATTATTAATATCAGCAATATACCAATACATATTTTAAATATTTTTTTATTCATTAATAAACACCACCTAGTACTTTTTGTCGAAATCAGTCATTTCTTCCAGTGGGTTTATCTTAGCATATTCGTTTTGATTTAGTCTATAAATCTAACTATATTGAAACATTTTTGTAATAATTTTGTTTTAATTACATTTTATTCTTTTAAACTAATACCTTAGATATTTCTGGGTTTTTAGTCATAAATTTAACTACTACAGGTATAAATACTATCTGTATCAACATACCTGGAATAGCTTGAGCTAAATTTCCAAATACAAACATAACTGGATTAACTTGAGGAGCTATAGTAAGAGATACTAAAAATGCACCAATCATAGCAAATATCCTTCCTCCGATCATAGCACCTATTAAAGATATATATATTTTTTTCGTCTTACTAAATAAAAATCCTGTTATTATTCCATATGCACAAAGTTCAAAGGCCATTATAGGCATCATTGGAACTATCGGTGGCATTCCTGTCATAAGACCACTTAATATAGGTGTAATAAATCCAACTAACCCTCCATAAATAGGTCCTAATAAAAATCCTCCTATTAAAACTGGTATATGCATTGGTAAAAATATTGGCCCTGCCATATTCACTGTATGAAACACCATAGGAAGTATTATCCCAAATGCTATAAATATTCCTGATAAAACTATTTTCTTACTTTTCATAAATAAATCCCCCTAAATTTATATTATTAATTTTTATTTATAACTAAATAATAAATATCATCATTTTCAAAAGCCTCTACTACATTTAGACCAGCTTCTTCAAACAAGTTTTTTTGACTTTTAACACATATAAGTCTATCTTCTCTAACCACTTCATTTTTTTCTTTATGCATATTATTTAAAAATTCTCTACTATTGGAATGAGCTATCATAAGCTGTCCGCCATCTTTTAAATTATTATGAACTAAAGATTTAATAGTAGATGTTCTATTTTGTAAATGTGGAAACATGGAATAGAGGATTATTTTATCATACTCCCCATTTGTAATTCCATTTTCAACATTTACTAATTTAAAACTTAACTTATTTATATCTTTAAACTTCTCACTAGCAATATTAATCATTTCTTTTGAAATATCTATTCCTGTGATATTCCCATTAGGATTTAACTGCTTTATAAAAGGTATTAAAACTCCAGTTCCAGTTCCAACATCTAGTATATTGGTATTATCTTTAATATTTAATTTTGATAAAAGAATGTTTATCTTATATTCATTTACTTCTATAATGTCATCCCACTCTTTTGCTATGCTATCAAAAAACTCTGCTTGCCCCATAAATTTTCCCCCTTATTTAAATTTAGACACAAAAAAAGCCATAAGGCATTAAAAGCCTTCATGACTTTGTTTTTTATTATTTATCCTAAGATAAGTGTAGTGATATATGCATATATTTGTCAATATAAATTATATGTTAGAACTATATCTCATACAATTCTATTGGCAAATTATCTGGATCACTAAAGAAAGTAAATTTTCTACCCGTTATTTCATCGACTCTTACATCCTCTACTTCTATTTTCTTATCTTTTAGCTCGTTAATAGCTTCATCAATATCATAAACTCCAAAACATAAATGTCTAAGTCCACAAGCCTCAGGATAGCTAGGTCTTCTCGGAGGATTTTTAAAGGAAAATAATTCTATCCGACTATCTCCTATCTCTAAATCTAATTTATAAGAATTTCTATCTTCTCTATAATGCTCATTTATAATTTTTAAATTTAATACATTTACATAAAAAGCTTTAGACTTTTCATAGTCCGAACATATTATAGCCACATGATGTATTTTTCTAAGTTTCATAACTTTCTCCTTCTATAAGTACTTTACTATATTTATAATATATCTTACATTTTTCTAAAAATCATCATCTTCTTCATAATCACTATCGCTACCAAATTTTTTATCCATAAAGTTAGATATATATATTCTCATAATATGTTTTAGTATTGAAAATACGAAAACTGTGGTAAATGGTATTTTTACTCCTTTTATTACTAAATCAACTAAACTTACTAAAGCTACATTTATACACATTCCCATGCAAAAATTAAATATTTTATACTGAACAGGAGTAAGATGCTTTATTTCTTCTATTAGTTCTGTAAAAGCTTCGGATACTAATGTTATTGGAAAATATAATATATAGTATATTACGAAAAATATAATCACTGGTTTTATAGACTCATGCTCAAATCCGAAAAATGATAATATTCCTAAGTCAAAAATAGCCATTATTAATACTGACACTATAATTAATCCTATTCCACACATTACTATAATTTTATGTTTATTTTTACTCATAACGGCTCTCCCCTATTTTTATATACTCTTTTTATAGTTTATTCATCTTGTTAATTAGAGATAATAACTTTTTTAAGGTACAAGTTTAAATATGATTTAAATAAGCACTTATATACGTTAGAGTAAAAATAAAAAAGGAACTTAATTAAAAGTTCCTTTTTTAACTATAAGCTATTTTTATTTTCCGAAGTAGAAAGCTTTCCATCTACTATAGATATAGCTCTATCAGCTTTTTTAGCTATATTTACATTATGTGTAATCATTATAAGAGTTTGATTGTATTTTTTTATAGACATTTTAAGCAATTCCATAACCTCTTCTGTTGTTTTAGTATCTAAGTTTCCAGTAGGTTCATCGGCAAGTATTATACTTGGCTTTGCAGATAATGCTCTTGCAATTGCAACCCTTTGTTGTTGCCCTCCTGATAGTTGATTCGGAAGGTGATTCTTTCTTTCACTAAGGCCTAATAAATCCATAAGGTCATTTATATAATCTTCGTCTACTTTTTTATTATCAAGTTTTAGAGGAAGTTCTATATTTTCTTTAACATTAAGAACTGGAATTAAGTTATATTGTTGAAATACAAATCCAACCTCTTGCCTTCTGTATTTAGCTAGTTCTTTGTCACTTAAGCAACATATATCTTTTCCAT
Organism: Faecalimicrobium dakarense; assembly: GCF_000499525.1. Classification (GTDB taxonomy): domain Bacteria; phylum Bacillota; class Clostridia; order Peptostreptococcales; family Peptostreptococcaceae; genus Faecalimicrobium; species Faecalimicrobium dakarense. The sequence goes on from NZ_HG529358.1 coordinate 13,916, forward strand.
CTACTTTTATAGTCCCATTACTTGGTCTTTCTAATCCTCCTATCAAATGTAGGAATGTACTTTTTCCACTTCCGCTTGGACCAACTACTGCAACAAATTCACCTTTATTTATTTTTAGATTTACATCTTTAAGCGCATTTACAGCTGTTTCTTTTTTTCCATATATTTTGCCTAAATTAATAGTTTCTAATATCACCATAATATTCCCTCTATTCTATAATATTTATTGCTTCAACTATATTACTTTGTTTTATTTTTCTTGATGGTAGATAAGTTGCAATAAGACCTACAACTATGTTTGTAATTGTAACTAATATATAAGCTCCATATGCTAATTTAAATTCCATTCCATAGCTTTCAAATCCAAAAGTTTTATACATTCTAAGTTGTAGTAAAACCCCTAATACTATAACTATTATACTTGAAATTATTCCATACAATAATCCTTCAAATATTATCATATTTTTGAAATCTTTTTCACTTATACCAACTGCTCTTAACATTCCAAACTCGCTAGTTCTTGAAGTTAAGTTATAGCTTACATTGTTTATTATATTAAATATACTTATTACAAACAGAATAACTATTACTCCATAATCATAAATCTTCATTTTTTGAAGCATTTTCTCACTAGTTTCTTTTTCCTGAGTCATATCAACAGTTGTAACTCCAGGTACTTTACTTCCTATTTTACCTAATTTTTTATTTATAGCTTTATGGTCAGCACCTTTGTCCATATTTGCATAAACTATATCATAATTATTTTTTCCTTCTATCTTTTCTAAATAATCAGCACTTGTTATAACATCAACACCCATATCAGCAGAGTACTGATTTTCATCAGCAAATGGATAATTAACTATTGCCCCTACTTTAAACTCATGTTCTTTATATTCATAATTATCTTGACCTTTCCAGTACTTTTCTCCATCTATTTTTCCCTTAGGTATTTTAACTTTTACAGTATCTCCTACCTTTATATCAACAATCGGTTCTCCACCGCCTACAACTGTATCTCTAGTTCCATAAGAATCTTTATAAGTATGTGGCATATATATTACTGCTAAATTCTCTTTTTTCATTTTTTCTATATCTATTTTTCCACTTATTAAATAATCATTTAAAGATTTTAGCATTTCATCATTAAAACCTTTTAACTTTTGTTTTAATAAGTATCCATCGTTTTCCTTGTCTTTCATTAATAATCCATTTAAAACTTTTCCAAAATATCCGCCTTTAGTTGATTCATCAAAGAATTGCATATCTAATATATCTTTTTTTCCTAAAGGCATCCTACTATGAATTATTCTTGCAGCTTTAACTTCATTAATTCCATCTACATTTGATATTTCATTTATTTGTTCATCGTTAAGGCCATTTTCCTCATCTCCAGCAGTATTTACACTTAATACAAAATCTCCATTTCTATACATTCCTCTATTTTGATCTTCAGCCATAGCATCCGATCTAGAATATGCATAGTTACTTTTTATAACCATTATTCCACCTATACTCATAGATAGCATAATCATTATAAATCCTTTCTTATTTCTAAATATATTTTTCATAGATATTGATTTAGATATTGGTATATTTTTACTTAATTTTGATACTATAAAATTACTTTTCTTTATCTTTTTATCTTCTCCTAAGTTTCTTCTTATTGCTTCAATTGGTGATACTTTTCTAATTTTCATATATGTTAATATACTTATAATAAATATTACAAAAATTGTACATGTTATAGAAAGTAATATTATTTTTAATGGTATAACAAAAGGTGTTACTCTTACAGTTCCTTCAAACTGTATATTTCCAACTATTTTATTAAAAATTTGGGCTCCACCCATACCAATAAGTATTCCAATAGGCATAGCTGTTAGACTAAGTATTAAAAGTTCACTAAGTATTAATTTAAATACTCTTAAATTAGTTGAACCAACTGCTCTTAACATACCGTATTCTCTTATTCTTTGATATACAGATATAGTATATATACTGTATACTACAAGACCTGCAAATAAACTTATTGCTATTGCTGTATTTCTACTTGTTATATCTAATGCTCCATTATTCCCTACTGAAGCTATAAGCATACTGTTTGGTCTAATTTGTTCTTCTATATTTAATTTAGCTTTTTTAGCTATATCAGCTATATTTTTACTTATCTCGCTACCTTCATTAAACTCAACATAAGGAGTAAATTTATTAAGCTTATCTTCATCTAAAGCTAAAAACATTTCGCATACTCCAACACTTTTTTCCCTATATCTATCCTTTAAAACTCCTACTACTTTAAAAGTTTCCGGTTTTTCTTTTTGATATAATTTAAATGTTATTTCTTGATTTATATTTGGTTCAAGACCCATACTATTAAGTATCCATTCTTCTAATACAACTTCATTATCAGCTTTAGGAAATCTACCTTTTATAAGATTAGAATTATTAGTTAAATAATTTTCACTTGCATGAAGTATATTTATAGGTAATTTCTCACCCTTCTCAGTAGATGCATAATATGAAGTTATATATACATCCTTTATGTCATTTCCATTTTTAACAATTTTAAGTTGTTCTTTATTTATGTCTCTAAAATATACATGATGAGTACCAGTTTCTCTCTTCAACCTATCTAAATCAGCTTGTTGAGCACCTCTTGATAGAGTACCTACTCCTACAATAAGTGCTGTTCCAAGTACAATGCTTAGAATTATAGCAATTGACCTTGATTTATAACTTTTTATGTACTTTAATACTATTTTTAAATCGTTCCCCAAATTTACCACGTCCTTTCTTTAACTTAACTAAATTATATATTGTTAAAAAAAATGTGGCAAACTGTACTTTTTCAAGTTTTTAGTACTTATATGCTTAAAATTACATGCTTATTTTCAAGTTTATATACTGTATTTGCATATTTTCACTTTTTACATATTTTTTTATAAATGTTATAATTCTCATATAAATTGGAAATTAGGGGTGTGCTATGGATATTATTTTTATGTTTCCTATATGTTTAATTTTATTTATAATTATCAATCTAATATTAAATAAATATAAACTTTATAAGGAAATATCTGTATTAGAAAGAAGTTTAATTACTATTTTTATAGCTATTATTACTTATTTTTATTTTATAGGGGTTATGTTTATATTTTAGTTAGAATTAAATACGATTTATTTTTAAAGGGAATATTAAATTCGGTATTATCTTTTATCTTAATGTGCTTATGTTTTTATATAGGATTTAAATTTATAAATATATTAAATAGTAATATTTTAAAAGAGAATAAACTGAACAATCTTAATAATAAAATCGAACACAAAGACAATATAATAGCTAAATTAAGAAGTCAAAAGCATGATTATTTGAAGCATTTACAAGTTGTGTATTCACTACTTAATACTGGTCTTAGTGGGGATGCAAAGGATTATATAACAAATATATCTAATAGCTTTAGAGCTAAAACTTCTAGATATGGTAAAGTTTCATATTTAGATGCTATTGCTTCTTTAAAATATGAAGAATGTCTTATAAAAAATATTTCTTTTGATGTTTATATTCAAGATTTTATAGACAATTTGATTATTGAACCAAGCGACATGAGTTCTGTAATTCTTAATATAATAGATAATGCTATAGATTCTTTATCTACTGTATATAAAGAAAATAAATATATAAAACTATTTATATATGAAGATGAATTTCAATATGTTATATCTATAAAAAATAATGGTCCTAAGATACATAATACTGAATCAATATTTTTAGAAGGTTTCTCTACTAAAGATGGACCAAATAGGGGATATGGACTTTATTTGGTTAAAAATATATTAGATAAATACGGATATCATATTTTCGCTAATAGCGATGATTTTTTAACTGAATTTACAATTTTAATACCAAAATACTACTAAGTTTAGGGGGTACTTATGATAAAAGTTTTAATTTGCGATGACGATAAAGCTGTAAGAGATCATATTGAAAATATCCTTAAAGACTCTGGATATGTTGATTATATAAAAAAGGTTGAAAACGGATTAGATGCCATTGAATTTATAAAAAATGAAAAAATAGATTTATTAATTATTGATATTGATATGCCTTATAAAAATGGTATAGATTGTGCAAAAGAAGTAACTTCTATAGATAAAGACGTTCATATAATATTTGTAACTGGCTTTGCTGATTATAGCTTAGAAAGTTTTAAGGTTCATCCAATAGACTTTATCGTTAAGCCTTTTACAAAAGAAAAAATACTAGACTCTATAAATATAGCTATAGATCATATAAATTCTCATAAATTTGCTAAAGGAAATTTTATAGAAGATACACTATTTGTTTATAAAGTTAGAAAGCAAATGCATATGATTAATTTTGATGATATAGTTATGTTTGAAAAAAACTCTAGAGCTATTAATTTGTATACTAAAGACCATGATGTTGTAAAATTTTATGAGAATTTTGATGAGTTAGAAAAGCGTCTACCTCCCAATTTTTTTACAACTCATAAACAATATATAGTTAATCTAAGACTTATCCATAAGGTAATACCTATAAATAAATCATCTTTAGAAATTAGATTTATAAACTTCCAAGAAAGTGCTACTCTTAGCAAGTCTTTAGAAAAAGATTTTCTTTATAGGTTCTATAGGACTAAAAGGTTTTAATATTTAAAGGTGTGAACAAAATTCACACCTTTATTTTTATTTTCTATTAGATTTTATAGCTGTTCTAAATAATAAATGCTTTAAGGCTTTACCATCAAATGGGAATAATGGATATAAATAAGACTGACCAGTCATAGTTTTATTTGTAGCTACTAGTAAAATAGTTATTATAATACCTGCAATGAATCCCCATATATTAAATATAGATGTAAGTATCAATATAAGCATTCTACAAAGCTTAATTGCAAATCCAAGTTCTGTACTTGACTGTGCAAAACCTCCAAGTGCAACAATTGCCATATAAAGTATCGTCTCTGCAACAAACCACTCTGTTTTAATTGCAAATTCTCCAAGTATTAATGCTCCAACTACAGATAGAGACATTCCAAGGGATCCAGGCGTATTTAAAGATGCGAGCTTTAATGAGTCAACAGCTACTTCAAGTAGTAAAAATTGAACAATTAAAGGTACTTGATAACCGGGTTCTGGCGCTATAAACTTAAGCCATTGTGGGAGCAAATCAATATATTCTATTGCTAATAAATAAAGTGGCGTTAATATTAATGTCATTAAAAGAGTTATATTTCTTATAAGTCTTAAATAATTTCCTGTTAAAATTGGTTGATAATAGTCATCAGCTTCTTGCATAAAGTCAAATATACTTGTAGGCAGTATTATTACATTCGGGGATGTGTCTATAAGTATAGCTATTTTACCTTCTGCTATATGAGCTGATGCAACATCTGGTCTTTGTGTGCTTTTTATTTTTGGGAATGGATTATACCATTTTGATTTAGTTAATGTTTCTACTAAGCTTTGGTCTCCCATATCTAAGGCTCTTACATCTATTTCTTCTAATTCTTTTTTTATTAAACTTACAGTTTCTTTGTTTGCAGTTCCTTCTATATACCCTATTGATACGTCTGTCTTTGACATATTTCCTATACTTGCCATTTCAAATACAAGATTTTTATCTCTTATTCTTCTTCTTATAAGGGCTGTATTCATTACAATAGTCTCAACAAATCCATCTCTTGCCCCTTTAAGAGTTTGCTCTTTTTGTGGCTCTTCTGGACCTCTAGCTGGATAGGTTCTAACATCTAATATTATGGCATCTTCAAATCCATCTATAACTATCGCCATAGGTCCTGCTAATACTGATGCTGCAATTTTATCAATGTCATTTTCCTTGTCAACCTCTATATGAGCTATGTAATTTGCCATGAAACTTCCCATATCAGGAACTTTGTCCATGTCTTCTTTTGGAATAGTTATAAAGGTATTTAAAATTCTTTCAGTTACATCATCTTTAATAAGACCATCTACAAAAAATAGATATGATTTTCTTCCTCCTACACTTATTTCTCTAGCAATTAAGTCAAAACTTTTATCAATTTTTAATTTACTTGCTATAGTATCATAGTTTGTTTTAATACTTTTAGTTAATTTCATTTTTTCACCTCATTATCTTCATAGTGGTATTTTTAACTTAATTTAGTAAATATATTACAAAAAAATAAAAGCCTTAAACTTGTTATAAGTTAAGACTTTTTATTTATTGATTAATTAATTTGGTTTAATAAAAAATAATAAACTTAATTGTAAATAATTACTTTAGTTTACCACTTTTTTTATCTTTTATTATTTGTTTTAAATATACTAATCTATCTTGTTTATACTTATGTTTCATATTTGGAAATGCTTTAATAATTCTTCTCTGGCAAGTTGATTTTTCTTTTATAGATTCAATTTTATTTACTATATTTTTATTCTTAATATGACTAAATAACTTTTTTATATTTTCTTCATCAAATTTATCTAGATTTATGTTTAATTTACTTAGCTCTAATAATATTTCATCCATAAATTTTAGTTTACGATTTAATTTATTAAGTGATAATACTGTAAAATTTAAATCTATGAAAAAGCATACTAAAATACTTATAACTACTACTATCAATAGTAAATCAGAAATATCTACTACTAAGTTATAAATATTTTTATGTATAACTTCTATCAAGACTACCGACATAACTCCAAATAGTATAGAGTTTTTTAAACAAACTCTACCTTTTATGTTAAATCTTTTTTTAGAATAATCCCACCATGTTGTATTAAATAAATTTTCTAAAATAATTCCTGTTATATACTCTAAAGTTGATGTTATAAGCGCCCCAAATATAAAAAGCAATATTATATTACCTTGAAAGTTCTTAAGAAAAAATATAATAATTAAAGCTCCAAACCCGTATATAGGACATATTGGGCCATTTAAAAAACCTCTATTTATAATTTTCTTATTTCCAATAGAGCAGTATATACTTTCAAATATCCACCCTAAAAAACTATATATAAAGAAAAATAAAATAGTTTCATGTATTTCTCTCATAATAATTCTCCTTAAAAGTTTATTATATATATACTATGAAACTATCATTATTTTGTTATTTTATTTAAAATTTAAATTAATATCTCCATTTTCAGAATTAATATTAATATTATTATTTGCATTATTACTTTTTTCTAAATTTTCTCCTAATTCTTTTCCATTTATATTTATATCTCCGTAATTACAGTTTAAAGAATAATTATATAAATTTTCTGAATTATTAATAGAGTAGTTTACTTCACCGTATGAATTTTCTATGTTACTACTAACTATATTACTATTATTTATATCTATATCTCCATTTAATATAATAGCTTTAAATTTATTTAATCTTGAGTTTGCTATATCCACTTCTCCATAATCATTTTCTATATTAAAATTTTGTAATACTTCTATATTATTTATATAAACATCACCATTTTTAATATCTGCCATAAAATCATTTGAGTTTATAGCTTCAAAAGTTGTATCTCCATAATCATTAATTACTTCTAGTGCACTACTTTTTATATTTTTCATATCTATGTCTCCGCTTTTAGCTTTTATAGACATATCATTTGATAATATATTATTTAAATTTACTTCTCCATAATTGCACAATATAGATACTGTATCTCCATCTATATTTTCTACTTTTATATCTGAATTTTCAGATTCAATAACTAAATTGCTCATATTTTTATCTTTTGGTATATAAATTTTTATATAATCTGGTTCTTTATTTATAAATCCAAAGTCAAATCCAATTGTTTCTTTATTACTAGATTGATTTACTATTAAGCTACCATTTTCAACTTTATAGTTAATTTCACCTATTCTTTCACTATAATTTACCTCTATTTTATACTCTTCACCTTTTACTATTTCAATATTATCCAAGTAATTAGCATTAATTTGTATATTTTTAAATGCTTCTAATTTTTCTTTTTCACTTATTCTTTTATAATCATCTTTTATACTGTACCCTATCTTATTTTTTATAAGTGCAGTTTTTCCTCCAGATAAATATCCTATAGATGCAAGAGCTAGCCCTACTAAAATTAGACAAAGTGAAGTGATTACTATTTTTTTATATATACTCATAAATAAATTCTCCTTTACTATATTTCTCTTTTATTAAATTTATTTAGTAGTTTGCTAAAAATGCTAGATATTAATTTAATGGATTTTGATGATAGGAATAATACCATTACTAAAAATAGTAAGCCTATTCCTATTAATACTATTCCTGCTCCTACAAATAGAATCGTCGTGGATAAATCGCTTAATATAACCGATATACCTGCAATAAAAGTTGCAAATCCACTAAATATTAAAGCTCCTGTAGTAACTATAAATGCAAAAGTCAAAGCAGCTACTATAATAACTGGCACAAATAGTAATATAATCATAGCAAATGCTAGTGGAAGTGCTATTGGTGATGCTAAAATAGCAAGTACTATAAACCAAATAGACGATATTCCTGATTTTCCAAACTTTTTACTTTCTTTATTATCTTTAACAGCGTAGTCCGCTAGAATTTGTGATGCAATACTTGATGGAGAACCAAATTCACTAACTACATCCACATCATTTCCTATAGATGCATCTTCAAAATATTCTATATAATAGCTTATTGCATTATCTATCTCACTTTCTGGTAACATTTTCAATTTATTTCTCAATTCTTCTATAAATTGATTTTTATTCACTTACTATCCCTCCTAATAAAATCTTATCTACTCTCAATTTATACTCTTCCCACTCCGATATATACTCTTTATATTTTTTTCTTCCTGAATCTGTAATTTGATAGTATCTTCTGTTCCTTCCTTGATATGATTGGTCATAAGTAATTAAATGACCATCTTTTTGAAGTCTTCTCAGTACTGGATATAATGTTGATTCTGATATGTTCATAACTTCTTTAACCTGCTGAGTTAGAATATATCCATATGCATCTTCTCTTGTAAGTACTGCTAAAACACATGTATCCAATAATGCTGAACCTAATTGAAAAGACATATTTCACACCTCTACTTTCATGTTATATGATGGTTCATATTATACGGCGTATAATATACCTTTACTAATACTATATGACGTATAATATTGTTTAGCAACTAAATATGTTCGATTTTTTTCGACATTTCAATATTCTCTATAACTTATATAAGTTAAAATCTAGATAGTTTTTAATTTTCAGCATAAAAAAAGACGTAATATCTACGTCTTTTAATTTATTTATTAAATTAATTTAAAATTCTACTAGTATCCTCGTTGGATACGCATCTAATCCTTCTATTTTCATTGGTAAACAGTATACCCTAAAATTATCCTTTGGTATTTTATCAAGATTAGCTAAGTTCTCAATTGCATAAGCTCCGTGCTTTCCAAGAAAAACATCTATTAATCCATGATTTTTACTAAGGCCTAAACCTAGAGTATCTATTCCTATCATATTTACTTTTTTATCAACCAAGTATTCTATAACCTCCATAGATATTTCAGGATGATTATTATATTTTTCTTCATCATCAAAATACTTGTCCCAGTTAGTTTGGAAAAATACATAAACTCCCTCTTTTACAATAGAAAGATCTAAATCATCTAATGTAATAGTTCTATCTTTTATATTTGAAACATCAAATTTTATTCCCTGTGCAATTAATCTTTCATTTTCTAATATAACATTACTAGACATAACATCTATATGAGTTCCCATATTATGTACATCGCATGAAAATGAAGTTGTAGTATATTCTTTTCCTGAACTTTGAAATCTCTTAACGGTTTCTACCTGTAGTGGTTCTGATCCTTTCCTATAAACTCTACCTATTTTAGTAGTTTGTGTAATATCAATTATCATATAGTGCCTCCATATTTAAGTTAATAAAACTAATTTTATTTTGATTACATATTCATACTTAACCTAATCATATCTATACATTGAATTTTATTTTCATATATTTCTTCATTATAATGTATCTTGAAAAAGTCCTTATCTATTCCTGTGATTCTAAATCCACACCTTTGATATAGTTGTAATTGTTTTATACTCGAATTTCCAGTACCTACTTCTAGTACTTTAATTTTTTTGTCTTTGCATCTATTAATCGCATCTTTTATCATTTTTTTAGCTATCCCATTATTTTGGTGTTTTTCATCCACTGCAATATTTACAAGTTCCATAGTTAATGGTCTTGTATCTATTAATACATATACACCTACTATATTTTCATCACAATAAGCTATGTAGCACTTTCCTCTATTTAAATAATCTTTTACTGATTTTTCTGATGGGTCTGCTAATAAAAGTAGTTTCATTGGTGCTTTTTTATAATCACTTATCTCTTGAATACAAATATCCATTACTTATCCTCCATTTATATATTTCTACAAAATATTTTAATATAGATTTTTCCATTTATATACTTAATTATATCGAAAAATAAACATTTATATTTTTTAAATATAATCATATTATAAAAAAGGTGTAATAAAGTCTTAAGACTTTATTACACCTTTTTTATATTATCATTACTTATTATCTAAAATAACATTATTTTTAGCAGGTCTATCATTAAATACTGTTACTGATAGCTTTTTATATAGCATATATGTAGCTACTGAAATTAATACACCCTTTATTCCATTAAATGGTAATAAACCAACTGTTACATACTGCATTAAGTCAGCTGAGCTCATTTGCATTCCATATGCTGGAAGTAAGAAATACACATTAGCTATTATTCCTACAACTTCCATAACTAAAATACCTACTATCATTCCTATAATAGCATTTCTTTTAGTTTTATTTCTTTTGTAAATCATTGCTGCTGGAACAACCATAGCTATTCCTACTATAAAGTTAGCAACCTCTCCTACAAGTCCTGTTTGGCTTCCTTTCATTACTACTATAAGTAAATTCTTAATAAATTCTATGACTATTCCAATACCAGGTCCGAAGGCAAAAGCGCCCATTAAAACTGGGACTTCACTTAAGTCAATTTTTAACCATGGAAACATCGGTATTACAGGGAAGTCGATGTACATAAGTATAAATGCTATTGCACTTAAAAGTGCCACTTTAATAAGTGTTTTTAAATTATTTCTTTCTTTCATTTTCTTTCCTCCAAGTAACTCTTCTGGAGCTTTAGTATTAGTTTATGTATTTTAATATAAAAAATACCCTGACTAAATTTAATCAGGGTATATGTATACTAATTCATAGTAAAATACATAACTATTCTAATACTTTTCTTCTTTCATCCAGACTATAACTGTCGGCTTTGGAATTTAACCAAATCATGCTAAAATTTAGCTCGCGGGCTTTACCGCCGGTGGGGATTTACACCCCGCCCTGAAGATATTTATTATTTTAACTAAAGTATATATTAAACTTTATTTTTATTCAACTATTTTTCTTTAATTTTCTTAAATTCTAATGTAGATTTAAATAAGTCTCCATCTATATTAATTTCAAAATTTCCACCTTGAAGATTAACTAAATCTTTAGCTATGGCAAGACCTAAGCCACTTCCTTCTGTATTTCTAGATTCATCAGCTCTTTTAAATCTCTCCATTATTTCTTTTGGATCAAAGTTAAGTTCATAAGATGATATATTTTTCATACTTAACTTTATGTTATCTTCATTATCTAATAAATCAATATATACACGAGTTCCATCTAATGAATATTTAGCTATATTAGATAAAAGATTTTCAAATACTCTATACATTCTTCTGCCATCAGCATATATATATATATTATCTTCTGGTAAGTTTAATTTTATATCTAAATTAGAATTAGATAATTTTTCTTCCATCTCTCCAATACTTTGTCTAAGAAGTTGTTTTACATCTATTTTTTCCATATTTAATTCAATATTTCCACTACCAACTTTACTTGCTTCAAATAAGTCTTCTATTAAAAGTTTAAGTCTCTTTGATTTTGAATCAAGTACATTTACATAGTCTTTTATATGCTCTGGCCTTATATCTTTCTCTTTTTTTATAAGCTCTACATAGTTTATTATAGATGTTAAAGGAGTTTTTAAATCATGACTTACATTAGTAATAAGCTCTGATTTCATTCTTTCACTTTTTAATTGTTTATCTATTGATTTTTCTAACCCTTCACCAATATTGTTTATATTTTGTGCAAGAACTGTAAAGTTATCATTTCCTTTTACAGGTATTTTATAATTAAGATCTCCTTTTTTTATCTTTTCAGTACCTTCTATTATTTCACTTGCATAAGCTAACGTTTTTAATGTATATATTATAAAGAAAGCTAATACTATTGTTGATCCTATGACAGTAAGTATATGACTTACAAATGGACCAAATAATACTCCAATTCCATTTATAATTAAGCATCCTATGCCTATTAAAGTTATTCTTCTTGATAAAGGCACTTTAATAAGTGAGTCTTTCATAGTCTTTATATTATCTATAAAATATTTGCTTAAATTCATTATTATACTACTTTTTACTAATTCTTCTTTGCTATTATAAACTTTATATTTTTTTATTGTAAAGTACGTTGTTAGTATTAGTAAAATTGATAAAATATAAAATTGAGATATGTATATAATTTTATCAACTCTATAATTATATCCGTAACCAACATATGATAAATTTGATGCATTACCTATTGCAAGTGCTACCTCTAAGAAAATTATAACTGCTAAGATTTCAATTGGTATTAATTTTGCTAGTTTTAATAGTTTACTATTTTTATCAAATAAATTTATATCAATTCTCTTATATAATATAAGTGCTACTATACTTACTATTAATGATGATATAAATAATGGTATACTTAACTTTACATTGTTAATCGCTGCATTATGTCTAGAATAGTTTTCAGATATTTTATCTGTTCCAAAATAATTAGATGACTTTGGATAAGATGCATTTAAAAATGATATATAAATTTGTATATCATCTGTATTTATTGCATTTAAAAGCTCCCATTCTACAGTAGGATTACTTCTATATGTTTTATTGTTTAGATCTTTAATATAAGTTCTATTTTTGTCAGTTTTATTTATTTCTATATCTAGATGTCCGTTTATATTTTTCTTAAAATCACTTAAATTATCATATTCAGTATTTGAGTAATATTCATTAGTTTTATTATTTATTACAATGAATTTAATGTTTTCTAACTCATTTAATCTATTTTTAGCATTATTTTTAAGTCCATTTATATTTTTTTGTGCTTGTTCTTTACTTGGATACTTCATTTTATATGAGTCTGTTTCATCATCATATTCTTCGTATGAATTATTTCTTATATACTCATTTACTGATTTATCATTATCTTTTACAACTTCACCTAACCAATAAGATATAGGCCTTAATGTATTATATTCAAATAAATTACTTTTATAAAAATCATCCTCTAGTATTTTCCTATCTTCATGCATGTAACTACTCCAAAGCCCATTATTTCCTCTATATTGTGAAAAAATATTAGCTAAAGAAGTTAAGCATAAAGATAAAGATATAACTAATATAATAAAAAATATTCCTTTTATTCTTTTTTTTATCTTTCATGATATTCTCCCTTTTATATATTTAAAAATTTATAATTCCAATATCTATACATAAGTATAGAATTTTTAGCTTATTACATTTTTATAAAATGTAATATTTATCAATGTCAAAGATAAAAGTGTAAGTATTAAATTTCCACTAAAAAATTTAAAACAAATATAAACTCCTATTAACTGACTTACCATAAAAATACTTAAAATTAATAATGTATTAAACATTAGGCTTTTACTTTTTAAAAATTTACCGCTATAATTTTTCAATTTTATATCCAACTCCCCATACCACCTTTAGATATTTTGGTTCTTTAGTATTTATCTCAATTTTTTCTCTTATCCTTCTAATATGAACTGCTACCGTGTTATCTACATTAAAACTTTCTTCATTCCATACTTTTTCATATATCTCATCTATTGAAAATACTCTACCTTTATTTTGTAAAAGCAATTTTATAATCCTATATTCTATTGGAGTAATTTTAACAGTTTCTCCATCTACCTTTAGTTCTTTACTTTCTAAGTTTAGTTCTAGCTCTCCACTTTTTAAAACACTTTTATTTTCAATACTATAATTGCCAAGACTTACATATCTTCTTAAATTAGATTTAACTCTTGCTATAAGCTCTAACAAATTAAAAGGTTTTGTTATGTAATCATCTGCTCCAATATTGAGTCCCATTATTTTATCTGTATCTTCACTTTTAGCTGAAACTAAAATTATTGGTATATTTCTTTCTTCTCTAATCTTTATAGTAGCTTTTATACCATCTAGTTTTGGCATCATTATATCCATTAAAATTAAGTGTATTTCTTCTTCAATTAAAATATCTAAAGCCTTAAGTCCATCATATGCTTTAAATATTTTGTATCCTTCGTTTTTTAAATATATTTCAATAGATTCAACTATTTCTTTATCATCATCAACTACTAATATGTTGTACACTTATCAATACCCCTTTTCTATCATTGAAATTTACTTTAATCATGTAACAAACGACCTAAAAAGTAGATCTATTTCAAAAGTTTTTTTATTTAAATTTGTCAAAAAATATTTTTTTTGATTATTTCTAAAAGTATTATACACTAAATTCACATCCTTTTTGATTATATCTATATACTAATACATAATTCTTACGATTTTCTTACTTTAATTCTTACGATTTTCTTACAAAATTTAATTTAAAGATTTATTACTTTTTTGGCAATCATCAACATAAATATTTATAATTTATAATGTAATACTAATTTTATAGACATAATCTATCATAATAAGGAGATTAGTAAAATGTCTGAAAAAATTATTAACGCTAAAGGAAAAGTCAAAGAGTTTATAAAATTTAATATAATAGGTATAAGTAATTTTGCAATATCTCAATTACTTTACCTTACTTTATATCTTGGTTTTAAGTTTCATTATATTATTGCTTATACTATTACGAGTGTAATAAGCATAAGTGCATCGTATATTTTAAATTCAAAGTTGACTTTTAATGAAAATAGTTACTCTTTTAAGAAATTTTCTCTCTCTGTTCTAATTTATATTTTTGAGTATATTCTTAATATGGGAATAATTATTGGACTAGTTAAATTTTTCAATATAAGTAAAGTAATAGCTCCAATAATAGCTCCTATATTTTCAACACCTCCTGTATTTTTTATGATGAGAAATGTTATAAAAAAAAATAGTAAAGGATAGAAATGTTTATATTCCTATCCTTTACTATTTTTAAGTTAAAACAAACTGCTTATTATATTGTTAAAAATTTGAGTGTGTTCGTTAAATATATTTATACCAATTATAATTAATATTATTCCTCCAACTAGTTCTGCATAGCCATTAAAAATATCACCTATTTTATTACCTAATATAACTCCTATTAAGCACACTATAAAAGTTATAATACATATTGTTAAAGACGCTGGAACTATATCAACATTTAAAAATGCAAAACTTATTCCAACTGCAAGAGCATCAATACTTGTAGCTATTGAAAGCATTATAAGTTCCTTATTAGATAAATTACTTTCATCCGTTGTTATTCCACATTCTATCGAAACTTCTTCATCTTCTTTTTTAGATTTAATAAATTCTTGAATCATTTTAAATCCTAAGAAGCTTAATAATATAAGCGCTATCCAATGATCTATTGACTTTATGTAACTTTCGAAACTAAGACCTAAAGCCCATCCTAAAAGTGGCATTCCTCCTTGAAATAAACCAAAGGCCAATGCTATTTTTATGGAAGTTCCTTTTGTTAAATTTTTTAATGTCATACCTTTAGTAACTGACACTGCAAGTGCATCCATTGAAAGAGCAAACGCCGTAAATAAAATTGCTGTAAAACTCATAAACATCCTCCTAAAATTCAGTGCAACAAAAAACGAGACTTATGTATGCTAAATAAGCATACATGAGTCTCGTTTTTTAAGACTAGACCAGACCGTAGTCATTATGTTGATCTAGTCACACCGATTGGTGCAAACTACTCCCTCAGGTAATAACCAAAAAAGTATTTTTTACATTATATTTATAATACGTTATTTTTCTATATATTGTCAATATTATATTCCAACGATATTGTATAGTGCCTTTGCAACTCCACTATTATCATTTTTTTCAGTCACATAGTTAGCTTTTGATTTTATAAAGTCATCTGCATTATCCATTGCAACTCCCATTCCAACATATTCTAGCATACTTAAATCATTGTAGCTATCACCAAATGCAACTGTTTCATCTTTATTAACATCTAAATAATTACATAGTATGCTAACAGCCTTACCTTTGCTTACACCCTCATTCATAATTTCAATATTATTAGGCCCCGATGTAGTAAGTTCTATTCCTTTTAAATTTATCAAATCTTTTTCTATATTTCTTAAAAGTTCTTTATTATCTTCTTCAAACACTATCATCTTTAAAATATTATTATTTATAACATTTTCTTTTAGGTTAGTTTTAAAAATAAGATTCATTTCTTTTTTCATTTTATCATGTAATTCTTGATATCTTTTATTCTCTTTGTCCATTTTCTTACAATATAAAGCGTCATCAGCATAACATTGATAATATACTTCATACTTTTCTAATATATCGATAATATCTAAGCATACATTTGTATCCATATAATTTGAATAAATAACCTTATCTTCATATCTTATTAAAGCACCATTACAAGCTATTATAGGTATTCTGCTTTCTAAAAATTCAGTATGTAGCTTTGCAGAGTCATACCACCTACCAGTTGCAACTGCCACATTTATACCTTTATTTAGTGCTTTAGTTAAAGCTATTTTATTTTCATCAGTAATTTGATGATCACTCCCAAGTAATGTACCGTCCATATCTGTAACTATTAACTTATAATTCATACCATATCCCCCTACTGTTATATTTATTTTTAGTATATCATAAAATTTTTCCTTGCTTATAAATAAAAAC
>NZ_HG529359.1 GCF_000499525.1 Faecalimicrobium dakarense
TTTTATTTATATAGAATCAACGTTATATTCGTTTTTAATTTTTCATTGTATGTTCCTACAAGTCTATTTAATCCTTCTTTTATATCATACTCGCTTGGTAATACAATTGTCTTCCTAGCGTCTAGCATAAACTTACTTTCTTTACTTACTAAATTATTACTAGATATTTTTTTGTTTACACTACCCTTCATATCCATAAGTAATTTTGATACTTCACCTTTTGTTATGTTTTTTAATACTATATGAGCTTCTTTTTCTGTTAATAGGTTATCATATGTAACTATTTCTAATTCTTCATTAAACAAATCCATAATCATCTTTGTATTATTTTTTACATACTTATCAATTATACGCTTTGGAACATTAATAAAAATAATTCCACCAATTGATACGCAAAGTAAATTTAATATTAAAAATAATATGTTATTATCTATGATTTTTCCAAAATTAGTAGCTACCTGGATAAATATTAATCCTATTAAGGCTCCCATAAGGCCTAATATTAAATTCATAGCACTCATATTTTTTATCTTACTACCGATACCTTCAATTTGAACTTCATTGTCTATAGTATAATTTCTAGCTTTGTATAATTTTATATCCGTCATGTAATCCATAGTAGATACATTTTTTGCAAATCTAGTATATAAACTTATATCAACGGTATTGTCTAAACTTAGTCCGTTTATAAATCCTTCCCCATAGACCTTTATAGCTCTTATTATAGACTTTAATAATGCTTCCTTAGTTGAGTCTCCATTCCACAATGATAATGCATATTCTATACTTCCTGATACTCCTAAAATATGGTCACACTCTACACTTCCATCAATTTCAAAAAAATCTAGCCCTCTTACTTTCCCATCGATAGCTATATTTTTTGCTTGATTATATGTAAAAGCTCCCCTCTTTAATACTTCTTTTGTCTCAACAGCCCTTTGAATAATACCTTCTCTTATTCTATCTTCAAAATCACTTACAGCTTCTTCGTATTTATCACATGGTATTTCTATATTTATAGGTGAGCCATCTTCATTTATATATCTTAGATCACCATAGTTTAAGCATGCATCAACACATCGCTCACCTGTACTATTATATTTACTTTTTAATACTTTAGCCATATATCTTTATCCATCCTTTACTACCTAGATATACTACTAAGCCAGAGTTTTTGCTAGCTCTTCTTCACCCAATATACTAGTTATTCTTACTCCAAAATTTTGGTCTACTATAACTACTTGTCCATAAGCTATTTTCTGACCATTTACGAATATTTCAACCTCTTGATTTTCAAATGTATTTAGCTCTATTAATGAACCCTTTGTTAATTCAAATATATCCTTTAAGTTCATTTTAGTCTTCCCTAAAATTGCAGTAACTTTCAGGGGTATATCTAGTACTCTTCCAAACTTATCATTCATAAATTTTACACATCCTTCTTTATGCCACTTGTTGTAATGCTTTTTTATTTTTTATAAGGCTCGGCTTGCTCTTATAAGCTTTAGACTCCCCAATACCAAGTATTATATTTTAGTATTTAGCTTAATAATATCCCCTATTTGTATATTTACTAATTCATTCACACTATTTTTTGATTTTTCTAATCTCTTCGTCAACATACATTAAAGTAATATGAGTAATAAGTATTAATTAACTTTTATGAAATTATCTTCCTTGAAGGTTATTTATCATCCCCCACATTTCATCTGCTACTTGCATACCTCTACTATTGAATTGAAATGCTCTTTGTGCCATAATCATTTCTGTCATTTCGTTTTGCATATTTATATTAGACATTTCTGTATAGCCTTGCATTATATTAGAATTATTAGATGTTTGTATATTAGCTCCTTTGATGGCTGTAAACAAACTGTCTCCAACTGATATAAAGTCATTATCTCCTGTAGATGTATATATACTTATATTACCAATTTTTTCCTTATTTGAAAATACCTCTCCTAATTTATTTACGCTTAAATCATCTGCTAAGTTTACATTATTGTATCCTCTTCCATTTTTAAATTCTATCTCTAATATATTTCCACTGTCATCTACTAATCTCCCTGCGCTGTCTAAATTAAATTGACCATTTCTTGTATATGCAAAACTTCCATCAGGCCTTATAACTCTAAAAAATCCTTCTCCATCTATAGCCATGTCTGTTTTTATTTCAGTATTTTTAAGGCTTCCTTGTTCAAAATTTCTTATTGCTTGGGAAATCTTAACTCCAGTACCTGTAACAGCATCCTTTGAGTTGTTTGGATAAGATTGTCTATTTAAAGTTTCTGTGTATAAATCTAAAAAACCAGATTCTAATTTTTTATATCCTGTCGTATTAGCATTTGTCATATTATTTGATATAATATCTATTTTACCTTGATTTGCTAACATTCCTGTTTTGCTATTATTCATTATATTATACATATCTTATACCCCTTATCTAACTGAACCTATTTCATTTGCTATTTTATAAAGTATTGAGTCTATACTTTGTACTACCTTTTGATTAGACTCAAATTCTTTAGCTGTCTCCATTAAATCAGCTGTTGCACTTATAGAATCAACATTAGATCCTTCAACATAACCTTGCTTAACATAAAAATTATTAGCTCTAATTGGATTTTCTCCAGAATATAAGTTATCTCCAACTTTTTTTAGATTATTATAATCATTAAAGTCTACAACACTAAAGCTATATTTTTCTACGCCATTTAAAACTACATTGTTATTTGGAGTAACAGCAAATTTATCATTACCTACATTTATTGCTTCTAGGTTTCCAGTTAGCTTATTTACTCCCATTACATTATGACCTGCGTTTGTTACAAGATATCCTTGGCTATTAACTTTAAAAGATCCATCTCTTGTGAAAAATTTTTTCCCACTAAAATCTTGTACTTGGAAGAATCCCTTTCCATCTAAAGCAATATCTGTTTTATTATTTGTAGATACATGTACTCCTTGTTTATAATTTGTTACTGTATCATCTATTTTTACACCAAAACTTAGTCTTCCTAATATTTGATGTGTTGGCATCCCATTTACATAATTATCGTTATTAGATAATATCATTTCATCAAAACTTTTAGATACCAATGTTTCTTCCTTATATCCATTTGTCTTTATATTAGCTAGGTTATTAGTTATAATGCTTTGCCTTGCTTGTAAATTTATCATTGATGACACAGATGAATAAATTCCTCTTAACATAACTTTTCACTCCTCTAGTCTATATACTTTAACTGTTTCATATTATTTCTTAAATTTGCTATTGCTCTACTATGTATTTGAGAAACTCTTGACTCTGAAACTTCAAGTATTATTCCTATTTCCTTTAAATTAAGCTCTTCATAATAATATAAAGATATTACTAATCTGTCTCTTTCTTTCAACATATCTATAGCTTTTGCTAGAAATTCTAGTTGTTCATCTTTTTCTACTAATATACTTGGTGATAGGCTTTCCTTTTCTTTTATTGTATCAATTAACTTAACTTCACTTTCCTCTTCAAATATAGTACTATCTAGTGATGAAGTACTTAAGTTTCCTATCTTCATCTTTATACCATGCACTTCTTGTTTTGATATTTGCATATGCTCTGATATTTCATTTATATTTGGTTCTCTAAAAAATTTATTTTGTAATGTTTCAACTGATTTATTATATTCATTTATTTTCTTTATATATAATCTAGATACTGGCGACTGTTTTCTTATTTCATCTATTATAAAAGATGAAATTCTAATAGATGCATATGTTGAAAATTTAACTCCTCTATTAGCATCAAACTTGCTACTTGCATCTATCAATCCCATGACACCTAAACTTACTAAATCTTCATACTCTATGCCTATCTTGTTTGTATAGTATTTAGATGCTATATGCTTCACAAGAGGCATGTTGTTAATTATAAATTCTTCTTGATTATACAAATTCAATCTGTTAACCCCCTTGCTATATGTTGACTACTCCTTGAGCCTTTATTTGAATATCATTAGGTATTTCATTTAATGATAATATCGTTATATTAGGAAATATCATTTCAACTAACTTTCTAAATGGTGCTCTTATTTTTGGTGATACTACTAATATCGGTCTATTGTTATAAAAATTAATACTATCTGTTAAACTTTGAATACTTGTAAATATTTTATTTGTACTTTCTGGATCTACCGCTGGGTATGTCCCATTAATTGATCTTTGTAAATTATTACCAATCAAATTTTCTACTTCCATAGATAAAGTAGCTACTGTTATAGCATTATTTTCATCTACTAATTCCGCGCAAATACTTCTACTCATTGCTATTCTTACATATTCAGTAAGCAATTCAATATCTTTTGTATTTCTTGAATGATCTGCTAAAGTTTCAAGGATTGTAACTCGATCTTTTATAGCTATTTTCTCTCTTAATAAATTTTGAAATACTTTTTGTACTTCACCTAATGTCATTAAATCAGGTATTAATTCATCTACAACTGCACTATATCTTTCTCTAGTGGCATCAATTATAGTTTTAACTTCTTGTCTACCTATAAGTTCATGAGATTTATCTTTTATTATCTCAAGTAGATGAGTAACTAAAATAGTTGTAGGATCAACAACTGTAAGTCCATATAATTCAGCTTCTTCTGCTTTATCTCTATTTATCCATAGGGCATCTAGTCCAAATGTTGGCTCTTTAGTTTTTATACCATCTATGTCAATGTTCATTCCCATTGGATTCATACAAAGTAGCATATTAGGCATAAGGTCATACGTTACAACTGTATTTCCTTTTATTTTTATACTGTATTGATTTGGGTTTAGTTGAAGGTTATCTCTTATTCTTATTGGTTGAACTACTATCCCCATATCTATTGCGCACTGCCTTCTAACAGACACTATCCTTTGTAATAGGTCTCCTCCGCTACTTTCATCTGCTAATGGAATTAATCCATATCCTATTTCAATCTCAACTGGCTCTACATTTATAAGGGTTGAAACATCTTCTGCCATTTCTATTGTTCCCTCTGTAGTTTGTTCAGAGCTATTTATTTGTTCATATTCTTCTTCTATACTTTTTTCATCTTTATTTAACAAGTAAGCTATAAATATAGCTCCTAGTCCTAATGAGAAGAATGAAAATTTAGGAAGCCCTGGCATAAATCCTAGAACTATTAAAACTGCACCTGTCATGGCTATTGCTTTTGGTATAGATATTAATTGCTTTCCTAATAAATTACCGAAGTTTTCATCACTATCTGCTCTTGTTACTAATATACCTGCCGACGTAGATATTAATAATGCAGGTATTTGACTTACAAGCCCATCTCCTATTGTAAGTCTTATATATGTTTGAACTGATTCTTGAAAACTCATTTCAAGCATAACTACACCAATTACAATACCACCAAGTATATTTATAGTGGTTACTATTATACCTGCTATAGCATCACCTTTAACGAATTTTGATGCACCATCCATTGCTCCATAAAAATCCGCCTCTTGTTGAAGCTCTTTTCTTCTTTTTCTAGCTGTTTTATCATCTAGCATACCTGCATTTAGGTCTGCATCTATACTCATTTGTTTTCCAGGCATCGCATCTAATGTAAATCTTGCTGATACTTCAGATACTCTACTAGAACCATTTGTTATAACAACAAATTGGATTATTACTATTATTAAAAATATAATTATACCTACAACGTAATTGCCGCCTACAACGAATTCTCCAAAGGATTCTATTACATTACCTGCATATCCTTGGCCAAGTATAAGTCTAGTTGACGATATATTTAGACCCAGTCTAAACAATGTAGTTACAAGAAGTATTGTAGGAAATATTGATAATTCTAGTATGTCTGTAGAAAAAAGAGTTAACAATAATATTAGTACAGAAAAACCTATATTAATTGATAACATCACATCTAGTAAAAACGGTGGAAGTGGAATTATTATCATCAATACAATTCCAATAACTCCAAATCCAACTAATATATCAAACCTCTTCTTAAAATTTAACTTATCCATTTAAAACCTCTTTTTTATAACTTCTTATATCTATTTTTATTTTATAAACAGCTACTAATACTTCCGCTACTTCTTGATACATACCTTCAGGTATTTCTTGGTTTACTTCTATTTCTTTATATATAAGTCTAGCTAATGGTTTATTTTCTATAATGGGTATATCATGTTCCTTAGCTATTTCTCTTATTTTAAATGCTATTACATCCGCACCCTTTGCAACTATAATTGGAGTAGTATCTTTGCCTTTTTCATATTTTATAGCAATCGATATATGCGTTGGGTTGGTTACAATAACAGTAGATGAAGGTACTGCTTGCATCATTCTCTGAGCTGACATTTCTCTTTGCTTTTGTTTTATTTTTGATTTTAATTGAGGATTTCCCTCCATTTGTTTAAATTCTTCCTTAACTTCTTGCTTTGTCATTTTCAAGTCTTTTTTATGTGTATATTTCTGATATCCAAAATCAAGTACTGAAATAACAATTGCCGCTAAGCATATATTTTTTAACAGTTGCTTTATAAGCTCCATTACACTAGGCATTAAGTATGGTAAATATATGTCACCAATTTTCATAATCCCCTCAAAGTTTTTTGCCATAAATGAATATCCTATGGTAAAAAGTACTACTATAATTACTATACTTTTTACCATATTTCCCAAAGCTTTCATCGAAAACATATTTTTAAATCCACTTATTGGATTTAGTTTTGATAATTTAGGTTTCAAAGTTTCTCCTGTAAATAATAAACCAGATTGTATAATATGACCTACAACCCCGAATACTATAATTATCAATCCTATTGGCAAGAATATCTTCATAAATGCCAAACCTAAATTAGTAAATAATACTTTAAGCATATTAAAGTCCATATTTGCACTAAAATCCATGCTTAAAAATGTAACTAAAGAATTTTTTATTTCTGATATTATATAATCCGACATGGTGTAAGCTATAAGCAAAATTCCAACTAACGTAAATGCTGTTGTCACTTCCTTACTCTTAGCTACATTTCCTTGTTTTCTTGCATCTTTCTTTTTCTTACCTGTAGGCTCTTCTGTTTTATCTCCAGTAGACAACATAACCGCCATAGGACCTATAAAGCTATTTTTTAATGCTAGAGTTCCATCTAATACGTCTGGTATTTTATTAAATAAATTATGTATTTGACTTAATATAAATGGTAGTGCAATAATGAAAAACATAATCCCTACCAATATTTTTAAAGGCATACCAATAATCATTACATTTAGCTGTGGTACACTCCTTGATATAAGTCCCATTATTAAATCTGCTATAATAAGAGATATTATTATTGGTATAGCTATTTTAAAACCTATGATAAAATACTCTATAAAAACATTTATTACATATGTAAAATTATTACTAAGTATTGATTCTCCTAATGGAACTAACTTAAAACTTTTCTGGATTCCTTCTATTAACATGTGATGACCGTTCATGCTAAAAAATATTATTATACCCATCCAATACATAACGTTCTCAATCAGTGTAGATTGGTCCTTGCTGTTTGGGTCATATATATTTACCATTGATAATCCAAGTTGTTGATCTATCAAACTTCCCCCTACTCTTAAACTATTAAAGCATATACTAGTTATAAATCCTAGCACTAGCCCTGTTACAGTCTCCATTGCCGAATAATTAATCAAATCTATTGTACTTGCTACGTTCACATCTATATTTATAGTAAAAGATATTACAACTGATACAAATAAAGAAAAACCAACTTTGAATATATTTGGTGTACCTGATGGAAATATAACACTTATCGAACTAAAAAATGTTATTAACCTAATAAATACAAGTATCAAATTTACACCTTTTATTTTATTGTTGATATCATATTCATAATCTTTGTTGTAAATTTCATAATTTCATGCAACATCCAATTTCCACCTACTGCTAATGTTAATGCTATAACTATTAGTTTAGGTACAAAAGTCAATGTCTGTTCTTGTATCTGTGTCGTTGCCTGAAATATACTTATAAGTAACCCTACTACTAAAGATAATATAAGTATTGGTCCTCCAACTAACATACTTGTAAATAAAGCTTCTTTTACTATACTCATTACCATATTTTCACTCATAATTATATCTCCTTATTATGAAAAGCTTAAAATTAAAGATTTGATTAATAAATTCCATCCATCTACCATTATGAATAATAAAAGCTTAAACGGTAGAGATATCATAGCAGGTGGAAGCATAAACATTCCCATAGACATTAGCGTACTTGATACTACTAAATCTATAAGTAAAAATGGCAGATAAATTAAAAACCCTATTTGAAATGCTGTTTTTAATTCACTTATTGCAAATGCTGGTACTAAAATGTACAACGGTATGTTCTTTTTTGTTAATTCAGTTTTTTCAATATCTGCACTTTCTACAAATAGTTTTATATCTTCTTCCCTAGTTTGATTTAATAAAAATTTTCTTATCGGTATTTCTGCTTCTTTTATTGCTTCTTCAAACTCAATTTTTTCAGCTATGTACGGTTTTACTGCATTCTCATTTATATTTTTTACAGTGGGAGCCATTATAAATATTGTAAGTGCCATTGCTACTCCAATTAAAATTTGATTTGGAATAGATTGTTGAGCTCCAAGTGCTGATTTTAGAAAAGAAAATGTAATTATTATTCTTACAAAACTAGTCATCATAAATATGACAGTTGGTAAAAACATTAAAAATGTCATCATTATAAAGAGTTTTATTAAAGGAGTAAGTTCCTGTGGATTTGATAAAAGATTACCTAGTGTCTCCATTTTTTTTCTCCTTTAAATGTAGTTTATTTAAGTTTAATTTTTTTATATTAGTTTTATCTATATTAAACTTAAATGCATTAACTTTCTTAATTTCTTCTTTTTTTTGCTCTAGATTATTTATTTCTTCTGTGCTTAAATCTTTAATTTTCTCTATTGATGAAGATGATGACATTATGACACAACCTTCATCTCCTATTTTTAATACAAATACGTCTGTATCTTTGTTTAAGCTTGTTCTTTCTATGATGTTAACATATTTATATATACCTATACGCTCTAGGTTTGATTTACTAATTCTTATAGATACCACTATTAATATAATAATAATCGGTACAAATATACTTAAGTTTATTAAGTACTGTAATATATCATCCATGATGTTTTTACTTTATCTCCTTTGTTTCCTTTATCTCTTTTGCATCCTTTGTATCTTTTTTAACCTTTTGCTCTACAATAAGTATATCAACTCTTCTATTTATAGCTCTATTTTCAGGCGTATCATTTGCTACTAATGGCTTATATTCTCCATATCCTTTAACAGCAAATCTTCTTGGATCAACACTCTTTGATTCAACAAAGTATCTTACAACACTAACAGCTCTTGCAGTTGATAATTCCCAGTTAGACCCATATTGAGCTGTTTTCATAGGTACATTATCTGTATTACCTTCAATCAATACATCATTTTCTGTCCCATTTATTATTGTTGTTATAGCTTCTAATACTCCTTGAGTATCTTCTTTTAACTTCGCTTTTCCTGGGTCAAATAATATAGTCTCATCTAATTGAAGTACTATACCTCTATCTTCTTCTCTTATTTTAATAACATCTGTAAGAGCATTATCATTTATTATTTTATTTAATTTTTCAGATAAGTTTTCATACTCTGTATTTCCACCTTGAACTTTTAAATCTGTAATATTTTCAATTTCCGCAACTTCGACTGATCCTGTTGGTGATAATGAATTTTGCAGAGATTTAGTAAGTTGTTTTAATTTTTCGCTATCTACAGATGAAATTGAATATAGAAGAATGAAAAATGTAAGTAATAATGTTATAGTATCAGCATAGGTTGCAAGCCAACTATCTGGATTTATATCATCGTCAAAACTTTTTTTCTTTCTTCTAGACTGCATTTACGCTCACTCCTTCACTATCAACTTCTCTAGTATAATATTTGCGCTTTTCTTCTACAGTTAAGAATGTTATCATTTTCTCTTCTATTACTCTTGTGCTATCTCCATCTTGAATACTCATTATTCCTGTTAACATCATTTCTCTATACTCTATTTCTTTTTCTCCTTTATTTTGAATATTAAATCCTACTGGATTTAATACTATATTTGCAAGTAAAGCTCCATAAAGTGTAGTTATAAGAGCCACAGACATCCCCCTTGCTATATCATCTGGAGACCCCATATCTGCTAACATTTGAATAAGCCCTATTAGAGTACCTATCATACCAAAGGCTGGGGCGTAAGTTCCCCAAACCTTAAATATTTTTGAGCCTTTGTTATAGCCACCTTCTATTTCTAACATTTCTAATTCTAATATTTCTTTTATTGTATCTGGGTCTAAACCATCTATTACTAACTCTAGACCTTTTCTTAAAAAGCTATCTTCAATTTCGCCTACAGCTTCTTCTATTGATAAAACTCCATCTTTTCTTACTTTTCTTGATAGTTCTTTAAACTGGTCTACTAAGTCTATTTTGTATATATTGTGAGATGTAAAACTCGTTTTTAATATTTTTATTATTTTTTTTAGGTCATCACTGGAGAATGTTATAAGTACTGCTGCAAAAGATCCTCCTATAGTTATAGCTATGGATGCAGGATCGAAAAATATACCAAGTCCTGACTTTCCTTGCATTGCTCCGAATAAAACTAACCCTACAGCTAGAAGTAAACCTATTGGTGTTAGAATATCTTGTTTTTTCATTTTATTCCTCTCTTACTATCTCTTAAGATTTATTATCTCTTGTAATAATTCGTCACTAGTTGTTATTACCTTACTTGCAGCTTGGAAGGCTCTAGTTGTAACTATCATCTCTGTAAATTCTTCAGATAAATCAACATTTGACATTTCTATAGATCCTTGATTTATATGACCAAAAACTTTATTAACAACCGGTGCCCCTGAGTTAGCTGACACTCCATATATATTTCCTCCTAGTAATTCTAGCCCCTCAGCATTTTGGAAGGTTGCTACCCCTACAACTTGTTGTTTAGTTGGGTCTACTGGAGTTCCATCCGGTTTAAGTTCTGGCATTTTTGTTCCGTCTTCTAAAAGATATGAAATTTTTCCGTCTTTAGATATATTAAATGAAAGTACTTTCTTTTTAACACCAGCTGCAGTATCCATCTCTTTAGGTATTTCAATTGCTTTTCCATCTTTATCTAAAACTTTATATCCATCTGCTGTTACTAAGTTTCCATTCATATCTAAGCTAAATGATCCATCTCTTGTATAACCTTTTTGACCTGGAGCTATTTCAACAATAAAGAATCCATCCCCATCTATTGCTAAGTCTGTTGGTCTTCCTGTTGGTTGTAATGACCCTTGTTTCATATTTTTAAAAATTCCACTTACCTTAGCTCCTATACCAACTTGACCTGGGTTAACCCCTCCTATTCCACCGCCTGGAGCACTAGCATATAAAGCTGTTTGATTTAGTGCATCTGTAAATCTTGTTCCCGATTTTTTAAAAGAAGTAGTTCCCACATTTGCAATATTGTTACCAACAACGTCCATTTTTGTTTGGTTAGCTTTCATTCCACTTATTCCTGAATACATTGATCTTAGCATTTTTTATTCTCCCTTTTCTTCTAAATTTGTATTTTTCTCATTTATCTTTTTAAGAGATCCATATTCAAACGATTTTATCTCTCCAGTTTCATCTAATTTCATATCTAAATAAACAACACCGTCTTTGATATGTACGCCTTCAACATTTCCTGTATGAGTTTTCGGAGTATCTCCAACTTCATCTCCATCTTCAATTGGTGCATAAACCTCTACATTTTTTCCTATTAAAGATGTTGCTGTACTTAAGGCTGAATTTACAAGCAGTCCATTTTGCATTCCTATAAGGTACTCCATTCCATCATTAACAGACATCATCTCATCTAGTATAGTAAATTGCGCTAACTGTGTCACATACTGAGTAGGATCTTGCTGATTCATTGGATCAGGATTTGACATTTGAGCCGATAGCAGTTTAAAAAACATATTTTTATCATTTTCTTGTCCTGGCATAATTATTGGTGTTCCATTTTCAGTTTTATCATAAGATTTACTCTTAACTGGGTTTATTGCTTTACCCTGAGCTATTGTATTGTCCATACTCACACCTCTAAATTAATATATTTATATTATCCTCATCTATCTTATCTTCTTTTGTAGTCTCTATTTCCTTAACTGAAGCTGTTTCATATTTATTTCTTCTCTTTTTGTTTTCTTGATTTTTTCTACTAAATTCTTGATTTAAGTTATCAGAGAAAAATTTATCATTATTACTTTTTATATCTACAGTTACATCTTTGATCTTTATATTTGCATCAGTCAAATGTTTAACTATATCATGAGTATTTTTATGTAATAATTCAAATACATCATCTTTACTTATAGTAATCAATACTTTTGTCTCTTCTGGGCTTTTTACAAGCTTTATTGTCATGTCTCCCAATTCTCTTGGGCTTATTTTTATATTTATTTCTTCCATATTATTTGACTTTAAATATTTAATAGCTTTGATAACATCTTCACTTATGAATTCTTGCCTTATATTACTTACTGGCATTTCACTTAAGTTTGTATCTTTCGCTATATTTAGGTTAGAAGAATGTAAGTTACTACTTGGTACAATAAAACTATTCTTATCACCTTTATCTAAAATATTTTCTAAGGTTTTTAAATCTTCATCATTAGAATTAGAATCTATGCTACTTTTTAATATATTTTTTTTATTATATAAACTACTAACTTCAAATTGGTCATATGCTTCAAGCTTATATAATTCTGCCTTCACATCTAAACCCATACTTTCATTATTTGATTTTCCAGTAAGATTTTTGTTTTTTGTATCCAAAGTAGTGTCTAGTTCTTTTAAACTTTCTTTTATTAAATTAAATTGTTTATGTTTTTCTTGTAAACTTTTTACATCTATAGAAAAGTTTTTATCTGATTTAACTTCATCTAATAATTTATTTAATTTATCTAATACCTCAATCTCTTTACCTGAAAGTTTTGTAAAAGTATCATTATTTTTTATAATCTCTTCTAATTTTAAAGATATATTATCTTTTGTTTTTATAAACTCTTCAAAATCTATAATTTTTAAATTAATTAGCATACCTTGAAGTAGTTCATAATTAATTGAATCTTTATCTTCTTCGTCTATTTTTAAATTTAAATCTTCATCTAAACTTAGGCCTTGTCCTAATTCTAAATCTTGTTTTAAATTTATTGAGCTATTAAAAATATCTTGAAATACTAAACTAATTTTATTAGTATCTTGCAAATTACTCGTATTTTGGAAGGTATTTAAAATTTCTGTTGATATATTTAAATTCATATTAACCACCCTTTTATGCTAACTCTACTCTATTTCTTATAAATGCATATAATGCAAATTCATCATTTGTTATTTGTTCTTTTCTTTCTTCTTCTTTTCTTAATTTTTCTATTTTACTTTCTTTAAGCTTTTCTAGCGATTTTCTCTCTATTTGCTTTTCTATAAAATCATCTTTTGCTTCTTTAACCTTGATATTTTCTTCTTCCAGTTGCTCTGCTACTGATTTTATAGATTGAGTTAAAGACGATAAGTAGTTAATAGTTATTTTTTGCGTAACAACATCTTTAATATTACTTATATCTGAATGCTTACTATAACTTAATTGTAAGTTAGCTAAATTTTGTTCAACCATTCGTTTTTCATTTTGAGCTTGAGTATACTTTAGCTTACTTTCTTCTTCATCTTTCACTTTTATGTCTAATACTTTTTGAAGTCTGAATTTAAATTTTTTCACTTAGTCCTCTCTCCTTTAGTCAAACATGGTGCTTAGCATTTGCCTGCTGTCATCAAAAGATGTATTTTCTTCAACTTTTTGCTTTAAAAAGCTATTTATTTTTTCGATGTATGCAATAGACATATCTATATTTTTATTTGAACCTTTTTCATAAGCTCCTATATTAATCAAATCTTCAGCTTCTTTATACGTTGCAATAATATCTCTTGCATATGACGCTGACATTTTGTGATCATCATCACAAATTTCATTCATAAGTCTACTTACACTATTTAAAATATCTATAGCTGGATAATGATTTTTATGTGCCAGTTCTCTAGATAAGACTATATGTCCATCTAAAATACCTCTAACTGTATCTGCTATAGGTTCGTTAAAATCATCTCCATCAACTAATACTGTGTAAAAAGCTGTTATAGATCCTTTATCAGATAAGCCCGTTCTTTCCATTAATTTAGGAAGCATTGCAAACACTGACGGAGTATATCCCTTCTGCGCTGGTGGCTCACCTATAGCAAGTCCAACTTCTCTTTGTGCCATAGCAAATCTTGTCACAGAATCCATCATTAAAATAACTTTTTTACCTTGATCTCTAAAATATTCAGCAATTGATGTGGCTGTTAAGGCTCCTTTTAGCCTTACTAATGGTGATTTATCAGAAGTAGCACAAACTACTACTGATTTTTTCATGCCTTCTTCACCCAAATCTCTTTCTATAAAGTCTAATACTTCTCTTCCTCTTTCTCCTATAAGAGCAATTACATTTACATCTGCTTTTGCAGTTCTTGCAATCATTCCTAAAGTAGTACTTTTACCAACTCCACTCCCTGCAAAGATACCAATCCTTTGACCTTCTCCACAAGTTAAAAATCCATCAATAGCTCTTATTCCTGTAGGCATTATCTGTGTAATTCTTTTTCTCTTCATTGGATCTGGAGGTTGATTTGAAAGACTATATCTTTCACCTGACGCTATAGAACTTTCATCGATGGGATTTCCAATCCCATCGAGAACTCTTCCCAATAATTCATCGCTACATTTAACACTTAACGGTATCCCTCTTGCTACAACTCTACACCCGGGGCCAATCCCTGTTAGTTCTCCAAGTGGCATAAGTATAACGTCTCCATCCTTAAACCCTACCACTTCACAGTCTATTGGATGTTCTAATTGGTTGTATACAGTGCATAGCTCCCCTACAAAACTTTTAATTCCCTCTACTTCTACAGTAAGACCAATTATTTTTTTTACCTTACCCTCAGATTTAATAGCTGGTATATCCTTAACTTTTTTTATTAATTTTTCAAAATCTATATTAATCATAACAACTCCTCTTTTATTTCTTTTAAAACAGAGTCAACTCCAATGATTAATTTCCCTTTAGAAGTTTCTAATATTGCATTTCCCTGTTCAACAGATTCATCTCCTAAAACAAATACATCACTATTTATTTTATAACTTTCCTTAAGCTCTAAAACTTGCTTTTGTAAGCTTTCTTTGTATATAGAATTTGTTTTTATAATAAAGTTTTCTTTGAGTTCATATTCTTCAATTACATTAAGTATCATATTATCCATAGAAGATACCTCTGTGAATTTTTCTCTTAAAACTTGCTCTGCTATGCTTACACTTAAACTTAATATGTGATTTTTATTTTCCTTTAGATATTCAATCGCATAATCTTTAGCTTCTTCTAAAACATTATCAGCATTTCTCAATATATTTTCAGCATCTATTTTAGCTTTTTCAATGTTATCTTCATAAGCTTCTTTATATCCATCTTCATAACCATTTTTAGTCCCCTGATTATAGCCTTGATCATAAGCTTTTTTTTCTATTTCTGAAGCTTTATTTTTACTTTCTTCTATAATACTTAAGCTTTCTTCATTAGCCTTTGAAAGTATTTCTTTGTATTGATTTTCTGCTTCTAAAATTCTATTTTTTAATTCTTCCTCTTTTTTTGTAAGTTCTTCTTCTAAGCTTTTTTGTTCTTCAATTTTAACTTTACTAATAATATTGTTTTTTAAAGTTATCTTGCCTTTAAGGCTTACATCTGCTGATCGTATAATTTTACTTTCCTTACATGATAAATTCATCGTCTGAACCTCTAGATAATGTTATAGCTCCTTCATCTTCAAGTCTTCTTACTATATTAACAATAGTTTGTTGAGACTCTTCAACTTGAGATATTTTTACCTTACCTAATAAATCAATTTCTTCTTTAAGTGCTTGAGATGCCCTTTGCGATTGATTTCTAAATATAACATTTGCAACATCTTTTGAAGAACCTTTAAGTGCAAATGCAATATCTTTAACGTTAACTTCTTTAAGTATTCTTTGAATAGCTGCATTATCAAGTCTAACAATGTCATCAAATATAAACATATTAGATTTAATTTCTTCAGCTAAAATACTATCCTTTTGTTCTATATAATGAATAATACTCTTTTCTGTTTTTCTATCTACACTACTTAGTATATCTACTAGGCTGTCAACTCCACCTGAGTTTTCCTTTTCTCTCTGACCTAATCTTGATAACTTGTATTCCACAGCTTTATCTATGGCCTTTATAATATTTGGAGATATTGACGATATACTACCTATCTTTAAGGAAACTTCATTTTTTATTTTTTCTGGTAGTTCACTTAAAATTGTTGCTGCCTTATCTGGTTGAATGTGAGAAAGAATTATAGCTATAGTTTGGGAACTCTCTCCTTGAATACATGAAAGAATTTGCTCTGGTTCCGCTCTTCTAGCTGTCATAAATAACTTTGTGTAGGCATCATACTTAATACCTTCTAAAAGTTTATTAGCCCTTTGATTACCTAATGCACCATTAAGTAACGATTGAGCATAATCTATACCACCTTCTAAAACAAATTCTTTTCCTTTGTTAAGTTCGATAAATTCTTGAAGAATTTCTCTTCTCTCTCTAGACTTTACTGTCTGTATATTCGCTATCTCTACACCTATTCTCTGAATTTTTTTGTCAGTTAAGTTTTTTATTATTTCGGCAGATACATCAGTACCTAAAGTCATTAAAAGCACTGCTGCTTTTCTTGCACCAGTAACCTTTCTTACTTTTGGTATGTCACCTAAGTCAAATGCATTTCCTGATTTACTAATTTCATTTTGCAAAATAAACAACCACCTTCTACTCGTTTAGCCAGCTTTTAATTAATTCTGTAACTTGTTCTGGATTTTCAGAAGCATAATTTCTAACTTCATCTTCTAATGTAATGCTTTCTTCATCTTCTTCAATATATTTTGATCTATTTTGTTCCATTTCTTCTAGTTTTTGATTTATTAAGTCTATTTCGTTTTCTTCATCAAATATTTCCTCTTTACTTAAACCTTTTTTCTTACGTATATACATAGTTGTCAATACTGCCACTAGCAGTAGTAGTAAAGCCCCTACTATATAACCTGTTATCTTTAACATCTTCTTTATTCCTTCATCTTCTTTTATCATGTCTAACTTGTTATTATCCTTATTAGCTGAATTCATGTTAAAGTCCATCGCTACTACAGCAACATCGTCTCCTCTATCTTTATTCATTCCGATAGTATTTGCTACCATAGTTTCAATTTTTCTTGTTTCTGCTGCTCCTAATTTTCCGTCAACCGCAACTGATGCAGTTATTTTATTTACTTCCCCTTGAGCCTTTACAGTTTTAGTCTCTGTTTTTCCAACTTCATATTGTATATCTTCTTCTTTGCTATCTACAGTAGCTTGCTTATCATTTCCTACATTATTCATGTTGTTATCAACAGCTCCACCAGTGTTTGCAGCTTCTGTAGTTTTGTTATTACTTCTTGATTCTTTTACTACTACTTTATTAGGATCTACTACTGTTTCTGTTTTTTCACTAGTATCAAAATTTAAATCAGCATTAACAGTAGCTTTTACCTTACCTTGACCAAATATAGGCTCTAAAAGCCCAAGAATTGATCTTTCTAAATCTGAACTTAATTCCTTTTCTGCTTTTCTAGATATATCTAATCCATTAGAATTAGCTGCTTTTATATTACCGTCTTCATCAAATAATCCTTCTGATAAAAGTTTCATATTTTGATCTACAACTTCTACATTTTGCTTTGGTACATTAGAAGTACTTGCTGAAACAAGAGACATTATAGATCTTATCTGATCAGGTTCTAAATTTTCTCCAGGTTTTAAATCAATAGATACGGCAGCTTTTCCTGGTATGCTTTCCTTAGCAAATACAGATTCTTTCCCTTCAGTTATGTGTACTCTTGCATTTTCTACTTGTGGGAATGTTTTTATTGTCTTTTCAATTTCACCTTGTGCCATTCTTTGCTTTTTTATTTTAAATTCTTCATCTGTCATACCAAAAGAAGATCCTTCATCCATAATTTCAAAACCTTTTGATCCATTAGAGATATTTTTTGATAACTCAAGTCTTAATTTATCAACTTCATTTTTTGGTACGTATATACTATCACCTTTTATTTGAGTCTCAACTTTTCTACTATCTAGTTCTTTTGTTATAGATGCTGCATCATTGGAATCTAAACCTGAGAAAAGCACTTTATATTTGCTCTCTTTTAGGTAACCTACTCCAAATATTATCGCTAATATACTAGCTACTACTGCAACTATGATTGCTATTTTCTTTTCTTTTTTAAGTTCTAGAAATTGCTGTTTTTTAGTGCTTATAAAGTCCTTTATTTTTTGTATAATTTCTTTTAAATTCATCTACCTGCTCCTTGTTAATAAGTTACAATTGTACCCTATTTACCTCTTGATAAGCTTCATATAATTTATTTCTAACCTCTAGCATTAGTTGCATTGACATTTGAGACTCCTGTACTGATAGCATTACATTATGCATGGATACATCTTCTCCCTTTATTAAACCTTCTATAGCACTATTAGCATTTACTTGAGAGTCATTAACTTTATGTATTGCATTTTCTATAATTTGTGAAAAATCATTTTTTTCTTGAGAATTTATTGGCTCAGTTTTTATAGCTTTTGCAAATATGTTAGAATTTGCTCCTATATTTGTAATTGATTGCATATCTTTCCTCCATACTTATATTTATCTTCCTATTTCTAAGGCTTTTGATATCATATTCTTTTGAGCATTTAACGTGTCCACATTAGATTCATAACCTCTAACCGCTGCTATTAAATCTGCCTGTTCTATAAGCATATCTACATTAGGATATTCAACATATCCTTGTGCATCCGCATCTGGATGATTTGGCTCATATAATCTTCTCAATGGAGATTTATCTTCTTTTATTGATGCAGTTTTTACACCCAACATACCTAATTTTTCATCAAAGTTTTCCTGAAATACCGCTATCTTACGTCTATAAGCTCCCCCATTTTCTGTTCTTGTTGTCTTTACATTTGCTACATTCGCTGATATAGTATCCATTCTCATTCTTTCTGCTGAAAGTCCACTAGCGCTAATTCTCATGCCACTAAAAATACTCATTTAACTACCTCCCTGATATTACACTCTTCATCATAGCTATTTTAGTATTTGTTAAACTAACTAGAGCATTGTATTGAAGAGTTGTTGCTGCTTGGTTTACCTTTTCGTTTTCTAAATCAACATTATTGCCATCTTCCCTAACAATTGAGGTATCATCTTTTTTAACTTCTATTTTAGCCTTATCTTCCATTTTGCCTTTTAGACTTTCTTCAAAACTTACATACTTTCTTTTATAACCTGGTGTATTCGCATTAGCAATGTTATTTGCAATGACTTTACCTCTTAAGTCTGTTGCATCTAAGCTAACTTTCATTAAATTATATATACTCATAACTCCTCCTATTTTTTAATCTAAAAAAACTACTCAGAAAGAGTAGTTTACATTATTTCATGGCATTATAATTCATGTGTAATACTTTCCACAAAACTAGAACAAAATTAAAAATACATTTCACACTACACTATCATATCATTATGTTTTAGAGCTTATATTTCTAAATCATATCTAATGTATATTATACCTCTTTTTTCGAGAAAATTGTATGAATTCGAACAAAAAATTTCAAATTTTTTCAAATTTCTCCATTTTTTTCCAGTTAAATTCATTATTTCGGAAAATATGTGCATATTTTACCAACATATAAATTTTTTCGACATAACCTATCGATTCTTTAATTATTTTTCAGTAATCTCATAGATTTTTTTATGTGTATTGTTTTTGTAATTTGTTATAGTAATTATAATTAATGATTTTTAATATAAAAAAAATACCCTGCAGCAGAGTATTTCTTTATATCAAAATGATAACAAAAAGTCTATTAACTCTTCGGCAGCTGGCTGGCATAGTTAAAAACTTTAGCCCCTATAGTTTTGCGTCCCTAAATTTCCCTAGGTTTGCCTATTAAATTTTTTCACTTCTATTCGTATATATTATAACATATTTTCCTAATTTAAAAGCATTTAATTTAAATTTTTACCTTAAATATTATTTTTTGCTAAAATAATTTATTTTTCATCAAATAATTTCTTTTTCTATTTATAGCAATAATAGGACTTAGTCATTTAGATACTTTAAGTTTAGTAAATAATGATTATGATAGCATTAATGGAACTGGAGCTATTTAGCAGCTTTTAACTAATAATAGCCTTTTATGTACTTGATAATAAATTAAATACATAAAAGGCTATTATTTCGTTGTATTTTTAATATTGTAGTAAATTATTTATCTCTTTAGTAATTTTAATTGCTCCAGCTTCACTCATATGATCAAAATCTATAAAATCTTCTTCTAGAAATATATTTTCTTTAGAAAAATCAATTATTTTCACTTTGTATCTTTCTTTTATTTTTTTCATTATATTATAAAATTCATTTTCATAATTTTTATCTAAGAAATTGCTGTAATATTTAGTATTTGGAAAAATCACAATTATCGGATCTATATTATTTTCTTCTAAAAATCCTATAAATTCATTAAATATATGATTATACTCATCTGTAGTTTTTGTATATTTAGATAGTTTGTTATGCTGATCGGCCCTACACTCACCTAATCTCCATTTTTCTTGCTCACTAATATCACTTAGTTTAACTAAACCTAACATATTATTTACTTCTCTTTTAAAATTCAAATTGAAATATCCATTATTATCTCTGTATATTAAATCCTTAAAATATGTGTCTATAAATGATAAATCAAATATATAATTTATGACATTATCATTTAAGACTTTTTTAATATCTGGTATTTCAATACTATCTACTTGTTCAGAGTTATGCTTATCTTTTAAAATAGGATAATATACATTTTTTACTCTATCTATTGCATCTTCACTTCTTGATTTAGATAAATCGTGGTTAACTAAATAATAACCAGCTCCTATAATACATCTTTTTATATTATTATTATTATTTATAGCCAATTTAGCTAATTTATAAGGGTAATATAAATCTTGGCTAGATAAAGCTAAACTTACAGTTTTATCTTTTAATAACTTTGCATCTATTCCTGTTAATGGGTATGAGTTCCCTACCACTATAGTTTCTATATCTTTAGACTTAGACTTTTCTAATGATTTTAATAAGTAATTATAGTCATAATTACTATAATATATTTTCCCGCTTATATTGAACATATAATTCATTAATTTATCATAATATATAATATCATTAAAATATGAGTTAGAATCTAAATTATTATTTATAGTCTCTTCACTTACTATTAATACATTGATTTGGCTGTATTGTGATTTTTTGTCTGAATTTTTATATTCATCAATATTTTTTATAATTTCAAAATCTTTAATTAAAGATTTTTCTAGTATATTGTATTTATCTTTTCCATAAAAATATATCTTAATTTTTGCATTAGTAATAATTTCTTCTTTTAATCTGCATAAAGATACTTTTAATTCTTCTATTATATTAGTAGTATCCATGTGTTGATCAATAGTTTGAATATTAAACTCATCAATTATACTAACTATTAAATCTGCCAAATCGCTGAATGATTTAATACATTTGCATTGATTATTATACTCTATTAGATCTGCTAAGGTATTAACTATACTTATAGTTGTATCTATATTTATATATTCTTTTTGAAGTATATCTAAAATGCTTTCTATTATGTATTTATTACTTAAGTATTTTTCTATATTATATTCACTTTTAGTACATCTATAATTATTAATGTCTAGCCCCCCTTAATTTTATTATGTATATTTTATAGTTAACATTCTGTTCTTCCATCAATATAATGAACAGAATTTTTTTACTTTTATAATATACTTTATTAATTTTCATATTTTACATTTTCAATAAAATATAATAAAAACGCTATTTTTTAGCAATAACACGAATAACTATAGGGTTTTGATCTTTATATATAGCATAATTATCAGCTTCATCGGCTAAAACAATATTAAATCCAATCGATTTTAATTTATCTACTAATTCTTCTATAACAATAAACCTCCTACAATGTTCATTATATATATATGTATTTCGCCCTACCTTTTCTCCTAAACCATAAATATCATCTTTTGTACTACGTACTTCTATTAAAAATAAACCATCTCTCTTTAAAGTCTCATAAACTCTTTGTAATAGTATATTTTCTTCCTCTTCTGAAATAGAGTGCATTGTGAATCTACTGTAAACATAATCAAATGTTCTTTTTTCTAATAACTTAGTTTTAATAAAATCATCTGCTATAAATTCAATTTTATCCATCGAATTATTTTCTTTTAAATTATTTATAGATTTATCAGATTGATCTATTGCAGTAACATTAATTCCATGTTTTGAAAATAAAAGAGAATCTCTTCCATTTCCACACCCTAATTCTATTAGCTTTTTTCCTTCCTCTAAATATTTTAAAACATATTCTGCAAATTTTGATGGCTCTATAGGAGCTATCTTTTTATTATAATAATTGTTCCAATATTGATAATCCATATGTTAACTTCTCCCTCATGTTGTTTTGATACAAAATACTAAATTTCAAAATTAAAGTTGCTTATCTTATCAGTCATACTATATAGATTTATACTTTAAAACCTTATCTATATGATTCCACACTCTTAAAGAAGAATTGCTATCTTTATGTTTATAAAATACATCTCTCAATTCTTCTCTTTTTTGTTTAAAATATTCTTCTTTATATAAACAATTGAATAGTTCTAATTCTAATTCATCTTGTGTCTTAACCTTTGGACCTGCTGTCCAAAAATCATACGGTTCTAAACTTATACCTCTCTCTTGCCTATATTCTTCTATATCTGCATTTATAAATACAGTTGACTTATTCATAAATAAAAAATCTCCATATATACTTGAATAGTCTGTTATTAATATATCTGCACAATTTAAAATTTCATATAAATCTAAACCTTTTTCATCTAAATTTTCGTTCGATATAAACAATAAATTTTCTAATTTTCTTTCTTTTGTCTTACTTATAATTGTTCTTTCTTCTGCGTGATGTACTTTTGATATACAAATAATATTATTTTTATGTAAAAATTCATTAAATCTAGTATAATTAAAACCTTTTATCTTTATACTATCATTAAATTTGCCTCCATTTATAACACCAGAATTTTCATGTATGTGGAAAGTAGGCATATTGAATATAACTTTTTTTCCATCTATACTTCTTCCTAATAATTTTTCTAGGTTTTTTCTGCCATCAGATAAAACAAGTGTATCTGTTCTTGGATTTCCTGTAATTTCATATTTATCTTCTGGAATAGCTGAAAATGCGCTTTGAATCAACATATTCATATTAGATGAAATACATACTTTATCTATATTTTCATATTCTTCAGGTGTAAAAGC
Source organism: Faecalimicrobium dakarense (assembly GCF_000499525.1). Taxonomy (GTDB): domain Bacteria; phylum Bacillota; class Clostridia; order Peptostreptococcales; family Peptostreptococcaceae; genus Faecalimicrobium; species Faecalimicrobium dakarense. The sequence goes on from NZ_HG529359.1 coordinate 23,652, forward strand.
GAAATTTTTATGTTTTTTGTCCATAATTCCACAATTCTTTAGTATTACACTTCCATGGCCTACATCAATATTGTATGTAAACTTTGGATATCCTACAAATGTATTGAATCCTGAAACAGTAACAGATGATATAAGAGGAACTTTTACTATATTTTCGATATTATAAACCTCTCTGCCATTAATAATATTTAGTTTATACCTCTCTTTATATTTTTCAGGTATGTATTTTATCAATGCATATACATTTGAATCCGCTGCATTAAATCTATTTAACGTTACTGTTCTTTTATAATCCTTATCTCTCAGACCTTCCATAGTTTTGTAATCAATCTCTACTAATTCCAGTTTATTATTATCTGTAGGGACTATTATAAAGCATTTTTTTACACCCTTTAATGCTATTTCTCTAGTTAAATTTATATAATTTATATCATATAAAACTATGGCATTAAGCTCTGAATGCTCATCGCATGATATAAAATCATTTATACTTAAAACTTCCTTACTTGTAATTACATAATTATCTTTTATATATGCCCAACTATCCCCAATTTTATTTTTTGATAGTAATTCAACATATTCTTTATCTATATTCTTAAACTTACTAGCTATATATTTAACTAAATCAGGATTATTATAGTCTATAGCTAAATTAGATTTAATTTCATCTAATAATAACTTATATTCTTTTGATAAAACTTCATCTTTATATAAATTAGTTATATCATTTATAAAATCAATATCATCAGTATATCTTAATGCAATTCCCCCATATAAAGCTGATTTCACTTTTTCGCCTATTAATTTATAAGTATATGATAAATTAAAATAAGCATCTAAATAGTCATATTTAATACCTATTGAAGTTTTATAACAACTAATTGCAGCATCATATTCTTGTATCTTAGAACAAAGCATTCCTCTTAAATTCCAGTACTCTGAATTATTTATATACTTATTTTCATTTTGCATTATAATTTCGTATGCATTTTCTATATCATTATTAATTATAAATTTTTTTATTCTATTAATAGTCTCCATATTGCTATACTCCTTGCATGCAACTTTTATTTTGTGTTATTAAATCAATTTTATCTTTAGCTTCTATAACTATCTCTTCTTCTTGACAATAATCAACTATTTTACTATAAAATCTTATAGCTTCTTCCGTTTCTCCTAATAATTCTTTTAAATAAGCTATATTAAATATAGTATTAAAATTATCATTTTTTAAGAGCGATGATTTTCTTAAGGTAATTTCTGCCTCATTTAAATTACCACTTACTAAGTATATAATAGATTTCATATTTAATATTTCATACTCTTCATTATACATTGCTTCGTATTCATTTATCATACTCATAGCCTCTTCTAATTTACCATTGTTGATGCTATTTTCAATTATAGATTTATACTGCGATTTAAGCTCTGTTAATTTAGAATTTTCTTTCAAATCATTATCAAATTTATTTATTAATATTTCTATAGCCTTTTTATAAATTGGATTATCTATAAGTAAATCTTTCATATCTTTTATGTATGCTAACTTATCTATTTGCGAATTCTTTTGAATCATATTTACCTTCATAACAAATTCGTCGTCTTTATCTCTGATAAATTTAATAATTTCTTCATCTTGTAAATTTTTATTATATATTTGTTTCAAACTTTCGTATGTATAATATGTGTACATTAAGAATAAATCTTCATACTTGTCGCCAACTAAATTTCCATATATTAATAAAGCTTTAGATAAACAAGCATAAATATGTATTTTTTTAATATCTAATGTATTTTTTCTAGTTTTTAAGTAGTCATATAAATCTAATATAATATCTCTTCGATTTGCTATTATAAAATCGATATAATTTTTAATTTTAATATATGAAACTTTATTTAATATATCTTCTAATTCTAGATTTTGATTTAAAGCATAATATATTAAATCTCCATAGTATACTTCTTTTTCACTTATTAGAATTTCATTATATTCTTTAATAGTTAGTTCTTTTCCTAATCTTATTTCATTTAAAACTCCATAATTATCTTTTATATTAGATAAAATATTATACATTTTAGGTTTATCTACTTCTTTTATTCTTCGAAGTATTATTTCTAGATTTTCTTTAAACTTATTTTTTTCTACTGTAGACTTTGGAAATTTGTTATATAATTCAATTATTTTCTCTACTTTATTTTGCTTGTATAGACTCATAAATACTACTAAATATGCTTTATTTAAAACATCTGCACTAATTTGATCTATGTTTTTTACAATTTCATCATACATTTCTAACTTATAATAGTTATCAAGCATATTAACTTCACATTGTTCTCTATGTGCTACTGTATCTCCATTACATTCCATGTCATTTGCTTGAGTAGATATGTCATAGTTATCAAGAAGATATAAATATCTTTTATAATTTTCTAAACTTTGTTTATATTTACCCAGACATTTTTGACTAGTTGCTAGATAATAGTATATATCTATATTTTTATTATCTTTTTTTATATATTTAAGACATAGTTTTTCGCATTTATTAAATTCACTTATCTCTATATATAAATTAGCTAAATCTAATGTTACAAATATAGGGATATGTCCTATTTCAGAATATAAATTATGTCCTTTTTCCATATAAAAAATTGCATCTTCATAACTTCTTGATATATTATAACTTTTACCTAGCTGATAATTCATATATGGATTGCTAGGTTGCTTTTTAACTTCTTCTAATAATATAGCTTTATTTCTTTTATCTTTTAATTGCTTTATTTCTTCATTTATAAATAAATATCCATAGTGCTTAAATAAAGCTATACCGTTATATATAGGATTTTTATATATCGGTTGTTCATGTATAGCACCTTCATATCTAAATCCTTTATAGTTTTAAATAATCTTAAAATAGGTGCCATACTATATCCTTTTTCATCTTCTGAAAGGATATTTTTTAGCTCTATACTTGCACTGTTATACTTTTTATGCAAATCTGAATTAAAAAAGTTTTTTAGTTTATCATAGTTTATTAATTCTTCATCTGCATCTAGTATTAATATCCAATCTCCTTTTGCATAACTTATAGATATATTTCTCATATGTGCAAAATCATTATTCCAATTTGAAAAATGTACTTTATCTGTATATTTTTTAGCTATATCTACACTAGAATCAGTTGATCCTGTATCTAATATTATAAGTTCACTATTTATATCTTCCATCAATGGTATTAATGCATTTAGCGTTTTATCTAAATATTTTTCTTCATTTTTCACCATCATTACAATACTTAGTAACATATCTTAAATTCCTTTCAAATTATTAAGTTTAAAAATAAAGAGTAAAGCATATGCTTTACCCTTTAGTTTTAAATTCAATAATTATCTTAATAATTGAGTTACAGATTCTGGTTGTTGCTTAGCTTGTGCAACCATTGCTTGAGATGCTTGGTTTAATATATTTAACTTAGATAATTTAACCATTTCTTTAGCAACGTCTATATCTCTTATTCTTGATTCTGCAGCACTTAGATTTTCTGTTGATGTTGTTAAATTAGAAGATGTGTACTCTAATCTATTTTGTGTAGCTCCTAATTGAGCTCTTGCATTATTTATTTTTTCTAGAGCACTTTCTATAGATGTTACAGCAGCAGCTGAACTTGCATTACTCTTTACAGATACCTTTGATAAAGATTTTGCTACATCTACTAATCCAATTGTACTAACTTCTCTAGTCTCTGCATTAGCTCCTGCTTGTATTGTAAACTTGCTTCCTGCACTTAATAATGACTTTCCATTGAATTTAGTTTCTTTACCTATTTGTGTCATTTCACTTTGTAGTTCTTTTAACTCTGCAGCTATTTTTTCTCTATCTTTATCATCTAAAGTATCATTTCCACCTTGAACTGAAA
>NZ_HG529360.1 GCF_000499525.1 Faecalimicrobium dakarense
TTTTGTTACCCTCCTTAGTTTTTTAACGACATCCTTGTCTTTTAATTTATATACAAATACTTGGCCAAGTATTGCTTATAATATTATATATCGATATATTTTGATAAAACTTTATACTTTTTATTAAAAATATTTAATTTTTCTTTATTAAAATATGAATAGTTATTATTTACTTGTTTAGATATCTTATGTTCTCTAATTTCATCTTTAACTTTTTCTATATTATCACTTAATAACTTATGTATATTTTTATCTATATCTAGTATTCCATCATCTATTAGTAGTTTTTAAATTTTGATGTATCAGTTTCACTTTCTAATATTTCTTGTCTTTTATTCAAAAGTTCATCTAATTTATCCAATTCAGACTTATTGATACTTTCAATTATTTCTAAAGATATTGATTTGTATAACTCTACAGTTTCTAACATAATTTTTCACCAAACCTACGCTTGCGCAAAGTAGTTCATTTGCGAATTAAATTTATTCATACTTGATTCTAACTTTGCAAATTTTTGGTATAATGAACTTTCTTTATCACTCATTTTTCTTGTAAGAGTTTTTATGTTCTCTGCTTGTCTTTTTAGTTGTTCTGAATAAAAATTATTTGCAGATGATGCAGTTAATCCTGCTTTTCTTGCAAATATAGATGATGAACCTCCTACGTATTTTTTCATAGTATTTTTCATACTTTCTAATATACTTGAACTATCCTTAGCAAATGCTTCATACACTCTATTAGAATTAGTTTCTAATGCCTTTGTAAATTTAGATTCATCTAATGCTATTTGGCCTTTTTTTGTATAGTCTTCATGGCTTGTTAAGCCCATTTCACTTAGAATTTCCATTTTATCACCAAATATAGATTTTTGCATATCATCCATAAACCTTCTCATTTCAGAGTCATTTCGAAGTATACCTTGCTTTGCCTTCTTTTCCCATCTTTCTATTTCTTCTTCACTCATATCTTCTTTCTGAGCTTCTGTTAATGGCTGATAATCACTTTGTTTTTTTTCTACTACAAGTTTATAAACCTTGTCCATTATTTTATTGTACTCTTCAACAAATGATTTCATATTGTCTACTGCTGGTTTAACATCTTGTTTAGATGTCATATTAGCACTTCCTGTTGTAAATACATTGTATGTAACTGAATCTATTGTAAATGAGTTTGACTCTTCATTTAAAGTCTTAGTAAATGACCCATCTTTTGAAGATACTTTAATTATAGAATTACTACCTACAGCTGAACCACCAAATTTTTCTATCGTAAACTTAGATTTTCCATCAGTACCTGACACAAAATTTCCGTCAGCATCAGTTTCATACACTTTTGTCCCTAATCCTAAAAAATTTAGAGAATCTGATATACTACCATCTTCATTTACTATTTTTAATTCACTATTTTTACCTGTTTTAGATGATTCAATTGTAAACTCACCAGTCATATCACTGAATGAAGCTTTAACATCTCCCCCCATACTATTGTTTATCTTACTTACTAGAGAATCTATCGTATCATCAGGTTCTATAGTTATAGACTTAGAGTTTGAATCTCCACCTAGATTTATCTTAAAATTTTTTCCCGACGTTAGACCTAACTCTGATAGTTTACTATCTCTTTTAATTTGATTACCATCACTGTCAGTTTTTGCCGTAATTTTTGGTGGTTCTGCCAATTTCTCAACATCAAACTTATAATCAATATTATTAGCACCTGCATTACCTGTAGCAGTTACTATACTAGAGTCAGAACTTGTAATACTTAGCGTATTCCATGCATTACTGTTTATCAAAGAATTTTTAGATGTTACCGAAAAATATTTTTCATTTATATCCTTAACATCCTTTATAATTTCTCTATATATTTCTTGTTGCCATTTAATATTCTGTTCTTTTTGCTTAGCTTTGTCTATCTTCTTTTGTTCTCCAGCAAGCATTTCTTTTATCATTTTTTCTGTATCCATACCAGTTGCAAGTCCTGGTAATCTTATACTATTTATACTTGACATAAAATCCCCCTACTTACCTGTCTTTATTTTTCTATCTGCCTCATGCCACATATCTCTTATTTCTTCAATTAAAGGAAGTACATTATCTATTGTTTTAATATCTTTTTTTATATTAGCTTTTATAAGTTCATTTTTTATAAATTCATATACATTATACAAATCTTCCATGTAGCTTCCTGTACTTTTATCCATAGTTATCATAAGTTCTAAAAATATATCTTGTACTCTAACTAGCTCTTTATGTGCTCTTTCCATATTTTTTTCTAATATTGCTAGCCTTGCTATTTTTGTGTATTTAACAGCTCCATCTACCAACATAAGTAATAATTGTTCTTGTGATGCTGTATTTACTGAATTTTGTTTATATATATTATATGGATTTGCTGTATACATAAATTTCTCCCTCACTTACTTAAATAAATTTAAAATTTCTTTTGTGTTAGTTATAGCTTCTGAATTTTCTTTTTTTACATTATCATATATTTCTTTTCTAAGTATAACTTTATCCTTAGGAGCATCTATAGCTATCTTAACGCTTCCATCTTCTACCTTTACTATTTTAATCTCTATATCATCTCCTATTAATATAGACTCTCCTTTTTTTCTAGTAACTACTAACATTTTTTTCACTCCCTATTAAAGGTTCTTTTATGTTATATTTATCATCTTGCAATATTAATTGCTTACTTTTATTATTTTTAATGTTTATTACTATGGGAGCTTTTAAATTAACCGTACTTTTTTCTAATGTTTTCCCTAAAGTTATTAGATTTAATAGTAATACATCATTAGAATTTTCTATTTTTAACTCACTTATTATATCGTCATTTAAATTTATTTCATAATCACTTTTTACTTCAAAAGGAGATATAGCTATAAATCCTATATTTGTATCTTCTTTGGAATTTATAATTTTAAATTTAGGATTTTCTTCAATATCATTTATTGTAAAAACTTTATATTCTTCAAATCCTGGTATGCCTTTATCAAATACTATTTCCATATGTTCCTCCTAATTATCTTAGATAATCAAGTATGCTTGGTTGTATTAATTTAGCTCCTACTTGAATTGATGCATTATAAACCAATTCTGCTGATTTTAGTTCTATAAATTTTTCAACATGGTTAACATCTTGGTTTAATGATAATACACCTTTCATATTTAGTATATTCTCATCATTAAGTTCTTTTATCTTTTCAGCAGTACTTACTCTAACACCTAGTTTAGTTCTATTATCTAGTGTGTGGTTAAAGAATGAATCAACTTTGTCTTTTGTATCACCTAGTAATTTACTTTTATTTGCTTCAACATCATTACCATTTGCTATATCGTTTAGCAGTTTTGATACATCGTTTATTGCTGAAAGATAATCCTTTCCACCAGTTCCTGTATCAAATATTTCTTTAGCAGATACATTATAATCTATAGTTATTCCTTCTGATATTTCAGCGTTTAAATCATTTGAGTTTGCTTTAGGATTCAATTCTATTGTTACTGTTCCATCTGAATTTTCTATTACGTTTACTGGTGTTTCATCAACATTAGTTCCACCGAACATGTGTCTTCCACCATGACTTGAATTTAATACTTCTCCTAGTTCTTTAATTTTTTCATTTACTTCTGCACTTATTGCTTTAAATTCTTCTTTAGAGTATGTACCATTTCCAGCTTTCAAAATAGATTCTTTAATATCATTAAGAACTGTTCCCACTTCTTCTAATGATGAATCTGTATTATTCATCCACCCTACAGTCTCATCTATATTATAGTTGTATTTTTCTGTATATTTTATTTCATTATTTAAATTCATTATTTTAATCGCTTTGTGTGGATCATCAGATACTCTATTTATCATTTTACCTGTATTAAGTTGTTTATTTAATTTATCCATGTTTTGTAGGTTTTGTTGTGTATCGTACATATGATTTGCAATCATCGATGAATTTGTTATTCTCATAATTACCTCCTAAATTATCTTACTAATCCATTTATTACAACGTCTAATAAAGAATCTATTGTTGATACAACTTTAGCGCTTGCATTATATGCATGTTGGAATTGTATTAAATTAATCATTTCTTCATCTAATGCAACGCCTGATTCATTTAATCTCGTGTTATTTACCTCTTTTAGTATTTTACTTTGATTTTTTTCATTTCTTATGACTTCTTGAGCTTCGTTTCCTAAGTTTTGTATTATGTTATTATAAAAGTTATTTATAGTTATATCTTCTCCCTTGATATTAACTTTTTTATCTTTTAATTTATACATTTCTTGTGCTTTATCTGATGTTATGTCTAAGTCAACTGTTCCATCTATTATGTCATCTTTTACTTTTAAAGTTGGACTTTTACTACCATCATACTCAAATAAATCAATTTTTAAAGTATCGTTTACTGTTGTTGCTATATTTTCCGCTAATGTATTTACATCATTTTTATATTTATCTATTTTTTCTATCATTTCCAGAGAACCTTTAATTTCTCCTGAGAGATTTTTCATCCCTTTTAATTCACCTATTGTAACTTCTCCGCCATTTTCTATTTTATCGTTAATCAGATTTTTCACTTCATCATCTTGAATATTTAACTTAAAACTAAGATCATCTAATATTCTATCTCTTTCGTCCAATAAATCATTAGGACTTTTTCCACTACCTTCAACTATTTTGATATGTTTGTTAAGGTCTCTTAATTGATTAATTGCAGAGTTAATATCATTTACTTTATCTCCTAATTGTTTTTGTGCCTGTTCGCCTAAATTTTCTAATTTATTATTTATTTGGCTTATTTTATCAGCTAAATATTTGCTATTTTGTATTACTATATCTTTTGAGCCATTATCCTTTGGATTTTTTGCTAATTCCTGCCAACTCGCGAAAAAATTATTTATAGATGCTGAAATCGAAGTATCCGATGGCTCATTAAATATAGTTTCCATATTTGTGTAGTTTTCATATTTAACTTTTATATTTCCATATGTATGACTCTCGTTTCTAAATTGAAAATCATAAAATGTATTTCTCGCTCTAACAATATCTGTAACTTCTACACCTGTTCCTAATTGACCCGCTCCTAAGCTACTATTATATCCTGGATAACTATATGCACTTCTAGCGCTTTGCTTAACGGTTTGTCTTGAATACCCTGGTGTGTTCATGTTATTTAAATTGTGTGAAGTTGTCTGTATTGATGCTTGACTTGCACTCATACCTGTTCTTGCTGACTGTAAAGATCCTAATAAACCTGACATAAATTCCCCTCCATTTTAATTTATTTTCCTACTTGTCCAAGCGAGTTGTATGTACCTATACTTTTACTTGGCTTTATAAAATTTATCATCTTTTTTGTAAATAATAGTTTTTGCTTTATAAGATTGTTATTTGCTTCTTTTTGTACTTCTAGCATATTAAGATAGTATTTTATATCTTCGTATGCCTTAATTATGTTTTCGTCGTCACAGCTTTCTATAAGATTTCTCATGCTAGCTTCATTGCCAGTAATACTTCTTCTCTTAATTTCTAAAGTTGCAAGTTCTTTTGCTACTAAATCTATTTCTGCCGCTATTTTATCAAGCTTAATTACCTCTTTATTTATTAATAATTCATATTGTTCATCTAGTAACTCTAATAGTTTTTTTAATATATTTTTTTCTTCATATATAATTATTTTTAGCTCTGGGCTCAACTACTTGTCACCTCTCATATGCTCAATTATTTTTTTTGCTATATCTTTTGAATCTATTCTATAAGTCCCATTATTTATTTTTTTCTTTAATTCGTTAACCTTTTCAATATTTATTTCTTCTTTTGGATTATTACTAACCTCACTTAAATATTTTCCTAAATCAGATATTTGAATAGTATCTGTTCTTTCTTTTTTTATAACTTTTTCTCCAACCTTATTAGATTTGTATATATTTTCAATGACTCTTTGGTTTATCGAACCTATTTTCATCGAATACCTCCTTAATATTAATAAGTAATAAGTGTTTTAATTTTCATCATCTTCAATTTTTATAGTAGATAATCTTATTGCTAATTTGTTATCTAATATGATACTTTCTCCACTTGCTACCATCTTTCCATTTATACTTATATCCAAAGGTTCTTCAAGATGCTTATCTAAAACTATTACATCTCCTACATTTAAGCCAGCTATTTTTTCTAGCTTTTCCATCGTTTCTCCTATAGACACTGTTATATCTAATTGTGCATTCATAATTTCATTCATAGCGCTTATTGATTTTGTTTCACCTTCTTCTAGTTGCTCAAATTCAACTTCATATACCTCATCATTTTTTTTAAAAGTATCCATATTTATTTCTCCTTACATATATATATCTATTAATAATCCATTTATCTCATCTACTTTAGATGCTACATCTATATTGCTCTTTTGCTCGTATAATAGTTCTTTTGTTATTTCTTCTAACTTTTCATTTACCGTATTAACTGTTGTAAAATAATTCGTATCCCAAAAACTATCTTTTTTATTTAATGTATATACATAGTCTACTATAGATTTTAAGTAGCTTTTTATAACCTGTTTATATTTTACTACATCTGTATAGTTTTGAGTTACCGCTAATCTATTTCCACTACTCTTTATTTCTTTTATATATAATTCTAGTTCTTCTTTCGTTTTTGATTTACTTGTTTGATTAAAACTGTCGCTAAAATCCAGCTTACTTTTGTTGTTTTTACTTTCTATATTAATCCCAGGATTTAATCCTATATTTACTACTTTCATATTTAACCTCTGTAATATTATCTAATATTTTCTATTATATATTTTTACGGTTGTTTTGAATATTTCTTGAGTTAATTTTCAATAATTATTTAAGAGGTATATAAGTAGTCCTTATTTAATATCTTATACTTAGAGGCTTGTTTTATTTATTATAAAATAAACCTCAACTTAATACTTTTGAAAGGAGATTTTTAATGTTTGATGTATGTGTATGTTGTAATAATATTAATGAAAGAAATAATTTAAATGGCCTTTTACTTAAATTCACTTCATTTAACAAATTCAAATATAGGCTTTCTAATTTTAATTCTCTTGATGACTTATTAAATAACAAGCCACGAAATATAGATATTTTATTAATCAGTGTAGCTCTAAAAAATAAGACGATAGCCTTTGAAATTAAAGAAAAAGTAACAACTTTATATAATAATATTAAAGTAATATTTATTCCTGAAATTGTAGATTTTATGATTAATGGATTTCCCCTAAAGGATTTTAAATATGTAATTAATCCTATAAATGAAGAATCATTTAATGATGAACTTTTGCAGTGTGTCAATGAATTAAATGAAAATAATATATTAGGTGATATATCTCCTAAATCGATATTGCTTATTGAATCCTATAAAAATAAGTCTCTTGTATATACTCAAAATGATACCTTTACTATAGATTCTAATATTAATAAATTAATAAATTCTCTGGATTCTTATATTTTCTATAGCTGTAGCAATAAACATTTAATTAATCTAAAACAAGTTCGTAGATTAAATAAATCATCCGTTATAGTAGGTGATGTGGAGGTTCCTCTATCTTCACGTGATTTTTCTGGGGTAAAAACAAGATTATTACATATGTTAGATATAAAAAAATA
>NZ_HG529361.1 GCF_000499525.1 Faecalimicrobium dakarense
TCTAACATATGTCTTATCCTTTGTAATATTTCATGACTTTAGGTACATAGTTTTGTGTTTCTCTTGGCATTTTATATATATGTTCTATAGATGTAACCCCTCTTCTCATCATTCTTGTAGGCCCACCATTATAAGCCATTAAAGCCATTTCAACATTTCCATGATATCTATCCAAGTATTCTTTTATATGTCTAGTTCCACCATCTATGTTTTCTTCTATATCAAGCGGATTTTTAATACCTAAATCTCTAATATTTTCCGGCATAAGTTGCATTAATCCCTTTGCTCCTGCAGATGATACAGTATTAGGATTAAAGTTTGATTCAACTTTAATTATTGCTTTTATTAAATTTGCATCTACACCATACTTTTTTGATGATATATTTACAGCATCTTCTATTCTCTCATTTACATTAGGGTTCTTTGATGATATTTCTATTTTATTACTAGCTCGAGATGCATTTTGAGTTTGTAGGGTTTGTAGGTCTTCTAGTATTTCTATTTTATTTTCATTTATATTGTTACTTATTATATTTTTCTTTGCTATAGCTTTTAATAGACTTATCATAACCATATCAAATACTTCATTATTTGAGCTACATTTACATTCGCTATTGTTTGAAAAGGTAGATATAGAGTTTAAGCCTTGTATCTTATCAAGCATTTTATCACCTCAAAAATAATTTATTATTTTAAATGTACGGATAAATACTCAATTTCTTTAATACTTATTTTAATTTTTATAATATTACATAAAGAAGTAATACTTGTCTAAAATATTAATATCAACTTAGTGACAACAATTAAAATTAACTTCCAAAATTTATTTATTAGCATATTAAAATATATGACATTTTTAATTTCAGTAAGGAGACATTAGTATGCGCTTAAAAACTAATAAAAATTTAATATTATCAATTATATTATGCTTTTTTTTAACATTAACTATATTTAATATTTATAAAAATAATACTAATAAACAATTTAAAGATTATGTTGTTTTTTACCCTCAACATCAAGATGATGAAGTACTATGGGCTGGTAGTGCTATCGTTGAAGCCATAAAAGAAAGAGGACAAGATAATGTATTTGTAGTTTTAGTTTCTAATGGTAGTGGCATAGCTGTATTTGACAAAAATGAGCAATATAAAAAACTTACAAAAGACCAAAAATCTAGCTATCGAAATAGAGAGTTTCTGGCATCATTAAATGCATTAGGAGTAAAAGATGAAAATATTATTATATTACCAAAGTTAAATTCTAATGGTGATACTGATTTTAATGCTATGGAAAACATTGCATTAGAATTCGAAGAACGTTTTAAAAGCGTAACCCACGTTGCTCACACGTATAAATTCGATGACCATTTACAACATATAAAAAATGGATCTATAATACAAGGATTATATAATACAGGTAAAATTAAAGATGCTAAATATTTTGTGAAGCCTCAATTTGCCTATAAGATATTTCCTACTAAAAAAATAATTTATAATGCTGACTCTAATGAAGAATATGAAATGATAAAAGAAGCCTGTAATCAATATAAAATAATAGATGAAAACAATCAAAGAGAAGGTATTGGGTATAAATCAGATCATAAGTCGTTTGATAAACTTCTCAAAAATAAAACTGCACCTTCAATACTTCATACTCCAAATATATAAAAAAAGCCTTGATACAATTTAGTTTGTACCAAGGCTTTTATATATGAGTTTTAAATTTTGCTATTTTATAAAGCTAATTCAAGATATCCACTTGGATGGAAGTAATAAACTTTTGCAGTATTTTTATCTACAAATAATCCCATATCTCCATCAACATCTGGTAAGAATACATACCCACTTAATCCCCTTTGAGATAAAGCTTCAAATGTAGTTTCATCTCCTTGATATATATAGTTCATATCTGGGTTTACCATTTTTAATAATTCTTTAGCTTGTTCTTTATTTAATACTTCTATAACTTCAACAGTATTTTTATCTGTTTCTTCTTTTTTATTCTCAACAACTACTTCATTTTTTTCTGTAGCAGGTTGTTTAGCATCTTGTTCATTTTTTGTTGATTAGTTACTTCTTCTATATTTGTAACTAATTCTTTTTCTTCATTTTTTAATGTTTCATTTTTAGCCATTTCTTTTTTAGTTACTTCTGGTTTTGCTACTTCTTTATTAATTTCTATATTTTTATTCTTTTCTACACTTAATTTTTCACTTTTATTTGTTTCTATATTTTGAACTACTTGTTTATTATTGTTACCATCTGTGTTTTGTGCAAAACTTATATTTTTTATTGGGTTTATTGCTAATGCCCCTGTACATAATATTGATAATGCTATAATTGCTCTTTTCATAATAAATCCCATCCTTCATATGTAATAATTTATGTAAATTTGTTTTTTATTTCCTTGTTTTCTATAATCTAATATTACCATAATAAATTTTATAAAAACAGTTACACCACTGTTACTTTAAATTACAAATTCGTAATCAAGGTTACAGCGGTGTAACCTTTTAATTTCGACAATTAATTTCCTAAAATCCCTTATAATCTTTTTGCTGTTTTTTGCAATTCTTTAATAAATTTATTCATTTATATTTTTATTTATCTTTGATTTAACCTTCATTTCAGCTTAATATTCATATTTTTATATATCCCAAAGTGCGTTTTGTGAATAATTCAAAATAAAAGTTGCATTTTTTTAAATATTAGTGCTATTATATATTGTATGAAAACAAAAGTTTAAAATAATAATTCGGAGGGATATTCTATGAAAAAAAAGTTAAGTCTTACATATAAAATTTTTATCGGTATATTTTTAGGAATAATATTCGGTCTAACTATAAAAAATTTACCTGATGGAACTTTAAAAAATGCAATTTTATTAGATGGAATTTTAAAAATACTTGGAACTGGATTTATAAACGCAATAAAAATGTTAGTTGTTCCACTAGTTTTTGTTTCTTTGGTTTGTGGATCGTCTTCTATGGGAGATATAAAAAAATTAGGAAGAATCGGAGTCAAAACTTTATCATTTTATTTGTTAACTACTGCCTTAGCTATAAGCTTAGCACTTTTTGTAGGTAAATTAATAAATCCAGGTATCTGCCTTGATATGTCTCACTTAATAACTGAAACTCCTACTATGGGTGAAAGTAAGCCAATAGTAGATATAATACTTGGCATGATTCCTTCTAACCCAATACAATCATTAGCCAATGGTGATATGTTACAAATAATAGTATTTGCCCTATTACTTGGTATATCAATGAGTGCTATTGGAGAAAAAGCCACACCTATTAGAAAACTATTCGAATGTGCTAATGATGTTTGTATGAAAATGGTTAGTATTATAATGTTACTTGCTCCTTACGGAGTATTTGCACTTATAGCAAATACTTTTGCAACTACTGGATTTGAAGCTATATTATCTCTTGTAAAATATATGTTTGCAGTTTCTTTAGCCTTAGTTTTACAAGCATTTATAGTTTATTCTGGTATGATTAAGTTTTCTACAAGGCTTAAACTTAAGCCATTCCTAAAAAGGTTTGCTAGTGTTGCCGCTGTAACTTTTTCAACAGCTTCAAGTAATGCTGCACTTCCTCTAACTATAGAAACTATGGAAGAATTAGGTGTTGATAATTCTGTAGCATCATTTACACTACCTTTAGGTGCAACAGTTAATATGGATGGTACAGCTATAATGCAAGGTGTAGCTTGTATATTCATATCTCAGATATATGGAATTGATTTAGATATTAATTCATTTATTACAATAATACTAACTGCAACTTTAGCTTCTGTCGGTACTGCTGGTGTTCCTGGAGTTGGTATGATAACTTTATCTATGGTATTAACTTCTGTAGGCCTTCCAATAGAAGGAGTTGGTTTAATAATGGGCGTTGATAGATTATTAGATATGGCTAGAACTACTGTTAATGTAATGGGGGACTGCGCTTGTACATTAGTAGTAAGTAATAGTGAAAAGGAACTAGATAAAAGCAAATACTATAGAGATCAAATAATTGAAGTTAGCTCTATATAAAATAATACCCATATTCAAGTTTGAATATGGGTATTATTTTTTATTTTATATCCTCAGATATTTCATATGATCTGTTAAGATTTTTAAAGATTTCAAATATATCTATAAATACAAATTTTTCTATATTACTTTTTAAAGAATAAAATTGATCTTTTAAATCTTCTTCCTTAATTTTTTTATTATTTAATAAACTAGCATTTTCACAAGTACTACTTATATCTAAATCTTTTATATTATTATTCATGATACTATTTATTAAAAAATTAACATTATTCATCATTACACGTTGATTGTCTAAAAATTCTTCTATTCTTTGAGACATTAAAGTATTATTATTAATACTAATTTTATCATTTATCAGTTTGTTAACTAGTATTAAGTCATTAAATTCTTTCTTGCTTGTATTATTAATTTTTATATGAGATATTTTATTTAAAATTTGCTTATTAATTTTAATAGATTTTTCCACTAATTCTTTAGTTTCACTACTTATTTTATACGGCAATATAAATTTGTTAGCTGCCATAGCTATTATAGTTCCTATAATTATAAATGATAACCTATCTAGTGCTAACAAATCAATACCTGATCCTATAGATGCTGCTCCTAATGAAGATATAGTTGTAAATATCATTTTTTGATTGTATTTAGTTGGATAGTTGCTTAAGTAACCTACTATAAATATCACTACCATTCTCATAGAATCATCTTTAACTATGCTAAATATAATTTCAAATATTAGTACACCTATAACGCTCCCTAATATCCTATCTCTTCCTTTAGCTCTACTTAATTCAAGGTAAGGCTGTAATACTGCGAAAAGTGTAAATATTAACCATTTACCATGATTTATACTAAACAAACTAACTATAAAAGTTCCTATTGAGATTATTATGGCACTTCTAAATGCAAATGAAAATTTTAAAGAATCTTTATTAAAGTTGCGTTTTAATACATATTCTTTAAGACTACTATATGGTATATTACTGCTTTTTATTTCTTTGTTTAATTTAAGCTCTACTTCTTCTAATGTATTGTTTAATAAGCTAATATTTTCTTTTAATTCATATGATAAATAACAATCTATACTACTTTTATCTTTTATAAATAACTTTAAATTATTACTAAGTTCTTTAACAGTGATTTCATTATTTATATATTTAATAATATAATCTAGCTCTTTTTTTAATTGTACTAAAATCTCATCAAACTTTTTAATATTTTCAATTTCATCTTGTATTTTATTTAATGTAATGTTAATACTTTCAAAACTTAATACTATTCCTAAATTAATTTCATATAAATTTGACTCATCTATTCTTTTTAATCTTCTTTCATATATTTTTCCAGATATATTTCTTACATTTTTATAAATTTCGTTATGCTTTTCTTCTATTTTATATACATCTTCTTTATTTATTATAAGGTCTATTTTCTCTTTTAAGTCATTTGCAACTTGCATTATACTTTTTTGAGTTTTACTCCAAAATTTATTTCTATTTGCTAACATTTGAACAACCATTATAAGTAATCCACAAAATGCTAGCCCTGCAATTCTAAGAGGCATATCTTCTATTTTTACAGGTGAATAAAGTATAAATAAATACCCTAATGTAAACGGTACATATATTGATTTTTTAGTATCATATGTAAATAAATATATTAGAGAAAATATAACTACAAAGTTTCCTACTAAAGATGCAATTGGATTTAACGATGCTACAAATGCGGATATACCGATTAATACTTCTAGTATCACAAACTTTATTGTATTTTTTATTGGATACAAAGTATAATCAATATCTATTAAAGATAATGCAGCAGTAATACCTGCTACTCCAATCAATGTATTTTCTGATCCGAATACATTTTGAAATACTACAATAAATCCTACGATTAATATAAATAATAATGTTGTCGATGCTATTTTGCCTTTCAAAAAATCGCCTCCATAAATAAGTATGCTAATATATATTATGCTACTTATTTATAAAAATATAAAAAGCTAAACTCATAAGTTTAGCTTTTTTTCATATTTTTATAATTTTAATGATGCACCTTCCCAATCACTCATAAAGCTTTCTATACCTTTATCTGTTAAAGGATGCTTTATCATTTGGTTTATTACTTTAAGAGGAACTGTAGCTATATCTGCACCTATTCTTGCCGCTTGTAATACATGTATTGGATTTCTTACACTTGCAACTATTACTTCTGTTTCTATACCATTTACGTCGAATATATCTACTACTTCTTCTATTAAATCTAATCCATTTTGACCTATATCATCTAATCTACCTACAAATGGGCTTACATAGCTAGCTCCTGCTCTAGCAGCTAAAAGAGCTTGTCCTGCTGAGAATATTAAAGTTACATTTGTCTTTATTCCCTTACTTGATAATATCTTTACAGCCTTTAGTCCTTCTGCTGTCATAGGTATTTTTATAACTATGTTTTCGTGTATCTTTGATAATTTATCAGCTTCTTTAACCATTCCTTCATGATTTAAGCTTATTACCTCTGCACTAACTGGTCCATCTACTATATCAGTTATTTCTTTTACAACTTGTATAAAGTCTCTTCCTTCTTTAGCTATTAACGATGGATTTGTTGTAACTCCACATATAACTCCTAAATCGTTAGCTTCTTTTATTTCTTCTATGTTAGCTGTGTCTATAAAAAATTTCATTTTATGTACCTCCTAAAATTCTTATGTATATATTATTTCCTATTTAATGAATATAAATCCAACTTATATTTATTAAATTTTATATTTTATTAGTTGCTAAGTACATATAATATCACAGTTTGTTTATATGGTAAATATTAAATATAACTATATAATTCGCAAACCGCAGATTGACTGAATTGTTATTTTTCTAACTTTTTCCATAGTTAATTTATTATATAAAAAAATCCTAGAAGTTTAGATTTTATAATTCTAATTTTCTA
>NZ_HG529362.1 GCF_000499525.1 Faecalimicrobium dakarense
GTATAAAGTTTAAATTATCTAAATTTTATAACTCCATTTTCTATTGAATCAAGTATCACTAGCGATTCTAATTTAACACCTTCATTTAATAATAATTCTCTACCGTCTTGGAATCCTTTTTCTATTACAATTCCAACTCCTGCTAAATTTGCTCCAGCTTGATCTACTAAATCTTTAAGACCAAGTGCTGCTCTTCCATTTGCTAAAAAGTCATCTAGAACTAGTATATTTTCGCCTTCATTTAAATATTTTTTAGATACTTTTACGCTGTATTCTTTTCCTTTTGTAAATGAATATACCTTCGTCTCATATACATCTTTATCTAAGTTTTTAGACTCTACTTTCTTTGCAAATACAACTGGTACATTTCCAAAATGTTGAGATGCTATAGATGCTATTGCTATTCCTGAAGCTTCTATAGTAAGTATTTTATCTATTTTATCTTCTTTGAACCTTTCCTTAAATTCTTTTCCTATTTCATTTAAAAAAGCTACGTCTAATTGGTGATTTAAAAAATTATCTACTTTTAATATATCATTTCCTGACACGCGACCTTCTGTTAATATTTTCTTTTGTAATGATTTCATATTTTTTCCCCCTAAAAGTAGTTTATTTATATATTAAGAACAAAAAACTCCTGTCTAAAACAGACAGGAGTTTACTATTTAACATAAAAGTATAGATTTATAGTGTATTATATACTTAAAATTATATTATTAAAAACTCCTGTAGTCAGGCAATTTACGGTAGCCTGGTAGATACATTTGAACCATATCATCAAAAATATACAGGTAAATACATTCAATTATTTCTTATAATTATATATTATACGTTTAGTTTCTTCAACTAATACTTTTATATTTTACTTATTTAGTTTTATTTAGCCGTATATCCAGCTTTTAATAGAGTCTGAACTGCAACTTCTCCTTTAGCTTCATTTACTAAAACTATAGGTCCTGTGCATCCCATTCCACTTTCTGCATACACTCCATTTTTCCATAATTCTTTAACTGCATCTTCTAAATACATTATATCTATACCAGATATTTGAGTTGTAACTACTTGTTTTTCTGGCATATTAACTTCTTCACTAACTTTTACCTCTTTTTTAATAATACTGCTTATCACTTCCTCAAACTTAGAAGCTTTAGCATTTATAAACTCATTTTTCGCAACTTCACTTATATTTCCTTTTACTATATCATAAGCATATTTAAGTGCATTGGAAACTACTGGACTCCCTGATGCTCTTGATAGTATAAGTATTTTTCTATCGTATTCTTCTCCTACTCCTGGTCCATAACCATAACCACTTGCTTCATAGTCCCCTCCTGTTGTAAATGAAGAAAACACCTTCATAAATATATTGCCACTTAAAGTATCACAAACCATAACATCTGGAGCACCTGCTAATAAGTCGTTTCCTCTCATTACACATCCTCCATCTGATCTTATAGAATCTGCAAATTCTATATCATATCCATTATCTCTTAATTGTTTTAAGCATTTTTCAACCTGTCTAGCACCATCAACATTAAGTATACCAATCTTAGGATTTCTTATTCCTATACTTTTAGCAGTTGATACTCCATATATAGCATTTCTAATCATTGATTCTATTCTATTTGTCGCACTAGTTCCTGTTGTCGTTGCTAGTATCATTTCTTTTCCTTTGCCAGGTGTTATTACTCTACCGACTGTAGATACACCTATTGGAAAATTATAGTGCATAGTGACAGCTGCATCTATATATCCACTATCTAATAGCTCTTCCATTTTTGTGTGCATCTCTTTTTCACAATTTACTTCAATCACTTCAAGGTCTGTCTCTACCTTAGGTCCAATTAAAACTATATCAAATAAATTAGACTTGGCTAAATGTGCCCCATTTACCAGATTGTCTACTCCATGTTCACTTCCAAGTGTAGTTAAACCTATTTTTATTTTTTTTCCAAATTCTCCACTTTCTATTGCATTAGCTATTTCTAGAAGAGTTTCACCTATTATCTTTTTAGCCATAGTATTTTCCCCCTATTCTTCTATCATATCTAATGCTAATTTTCTTAGAGACTCTGCTATTATTTTTTTGATTTCTTCCTTAGATACTCCACTAGCTTCCTCAGTTACTCCATTGTTTCTTTCTACTATAAATGATACTCCATCAAATAAATTAGTCATTCTTCCTAAGAATAAACTTCCTTTACCTACTATCATGGCTCTATTTTTATCTCCTGTAGTTAAGTCGTCTATACAGAATCCTATATATGGAACACCTGATGGTATATGCCCTTGAGTTGGAGCCCATCCTGGAAGTCCTTTACTAGATACAAACTCTTTTAACTCTTTCTTTTCCATATCCCCACGCTTAACAGCTAGAGCTCCTATCATTTTATAGTTAGCTTCTGGAACATCTCCTGCTCCTGCTGGTTTTGTTATATCTGGATTTTGCATTTCAACAGAGAATACATCTACATCAGTTATTTTTAAATTTGCTTTATCAAGACCACTTGTTATAAGTGCTGTCATAACAGCTTGAGGTGATGAACCTGTTCCAACATTATGCTTTCCTATTAAATCAGTTCTTATTATTGGGTTTACTCCATCATTTTCAGATACAAGCACTGCAAATCCACCAACTACATCTTCTAATACTGGAAGACCTTTTTTTATATGATCTTTAGCATTCATTCCAAGTTTTGCACTAGCTCCACCTGCAACTACTACTACATTTTTATATACTCCTGATTTAACAAGGGCAGCTGCTTGAATTAAAGCATGAGTTGGAGCTGCGCAGAATCCTCTAGTATCAGACCCTGTCGCATTATTATACCCTGCTATTTCTGCTATGGATTTTGCAAAATTCCCTCCACCTCTTTGGTTTATATCTCCACAAGCTTCTTCTGAGCACTCTATTACATAATCTATATCTAGTGGATTTATATTACTACTTCTTAATAAATGAATTGCTGATATTACTCCTGATGCTTTAACTACTAAGTTTTCAAACATAGTATGAGCATTTAAGTTAACATCTACATCATGAGCCTTTTTTACATATCCTACAAACTTACCTTCATGATATAATCCTTCAGCAACATGATTATCTACTAATTCTTTTCCTTCTTCTATATTATCTCCCTTTAATTTAGCTGCAAATTGTGCTAATTCTGGGTAGTTATTTTCAATTTTAGGTTTTACTTCATTTACAAATTCTTCACTTAACTTTACTAGGTCAAATGCATCACATATTTGCATTAATGCTATAAATTCATCTTGAGGCATTATTTCCCCTAATTTTCCTATTCTATTACCTTCCACTTTTTCGTTGCACCAAGGCATAGATATATTTTTTAATTCCTCTGGTCTGTTGTTTCCTATGTAAACTTGATTTGGAATGTAGTTAAGCACATCTTCATAACTTCTTATATGATTAGTTATTTCTTTTAAAAACTCTGAATCTGGATTTGTAGCTCTCTCAACATTACATGTACTACCATTTTGTACTATCATATCTGGAGTATGAATAAGTACATAGCTCGCACCTTTTAAAACTGGATAAGACATAAATTAGCACCCCCATTAAATTTTACATACATATTCAACACCAAAATAATTAATAGGTTCTGGTGATTATTATATTTCATAAAAAGCTGTCTCAAACAATTGACTTTACATAGTAAAATTTAGTTTAAGACAGCTTTAATATATTACTAATAAATTAATTTATATTATCTAAGCCATTTCCTTAGATTTTAATACTGATGTATCTGGATTTTCAAATACAGTTTGATCTTCTACTTCTGTAGTTAAAGCAACTAAAGCTTTTTCTACTAATCCTCTTCTTAATGCCTTTTCTTCTTTTGGATCAAGATTTGGATTTCCAAGTGGATGAGGTATTGCTATAGTTGGAACTATTCTGTTTGCTCCAACTGTTAAAGATATAGGAACTACTGTACACATATGAACTACAGGAACTTCCATAACTCTTTCTATTTCTTTTACCATCGTTGCACCGCAACGTGTACAAGTACCTCATGTAGAAGTTAATATAACAGCATCTACACCAACAGCTTTTAACTTGTTACCTATTTCATTAGCATAAGCCTTTGCACTTGCAACAGCTGTACCATTACCAACAGTTGCATAGAAAATTTCATGTAATTCTCCTATTATACCTTCTTTTACTAAATCTCTAAGTACATCAACTGGTAAAACTCTGTCTGCATCTAAGTTAGCGTATACTGGGTCGTATCCACCATGTGCAGTTTCATGCGAATCCTCTGTTAAATTTTCAAATCCTTCTAATGAATATTCTCCATACTTAGACGCTGAAGAAGATTCTATCCTATCTGGATTTCCTTTTGGAACTATACCTCCAGAAGTAACTAACGCTATTTTAGCATTTGCTAAATTTTTTATAGCTTTTGCAGGTTGAACTCTATCAAATACTGGCATCGGATACTCAGTAACAAAGTCTTCTCCCTTTATCTTTTTAAGTAACATATCAACCGCTCTTTTTGATCCTCTTTCAGGATGGAAAAAGTTAACTCTTAATCCTCTTTCTATATATCCTTCTTCAGCTGGAGAACCTATTGCTTCTCCATTAGCTAATTTTTGTGCAAACTTAGCCATCTTAGGAAGTGCTTTTCTCATTCCTGCTGCTGAGTCTGATGTTTCTATTATATAAACATCTTTTTTAAACATATCTGCTCCTGGATTTTCTACGTACATTCCAGTAAAGCAAGGTATATTTAAATTTTCTTTAACAACCTTAGTTATAGCTCCTGCAGCAACTCCGTATCTACCAGCATTAAATGCAGGTCCTGCTATGAAAAGTTGTGGTTCAAATTCTTTTATCATTTCTAATACTTCACTACTTGCACTTTCTAAGTTTTCATTGAAGTATGTATCTCCACATACAACTGTACCAACTACTTCCATATTATCCCCTAATAATTTGTTTAGTTGTGTACTTATTGGAGGTAAAGTTTGTGCTACATGTGGCTTAGTATCAGCTTTTTCTTCTCCACCAATTCCTGCGAAGAATTGATTTATATAATGAACTACTCTTAGTTTTTCCATATTTTTCACCCCTTTGAGCTTAATTAATCATTAAACTTACAGAATTGTTCTCTCATGCTAGACATTTCTTCTACTATTTCATCAACCTCAAGTACCATTTCCATCATACTTATTTGCTCATCATATACAGCTTCATCAAATTCTGATTTCATTTCATCTTCTACAACATGGTAAACTCTAAGACCTAATTCAACTCCAGCAAGTGGTCCAGCGAATGTTGGATCTCCAGCTGTTACTGTTTCTGCTGCAAGACCTGCAGCTTCGGCTTCAGATGCACCTAGTAAAACCACTAAGTTTTCAGCTCCGTGTTTTTCACAAGCTTCTTTAACTCTCTTTTGGTTTTCTAAGTCCATAGCCCCAGCAGCCGTTCAGACAAAACATTCTGTTGAAGAAAATATTACTTCTGCTCCTTCTACTGTTTTTACACATTCTTCTATAGCAGGCCCTGGTATACCGTCACGGTCACCTATTATAAGGACCTTTTTATTCGCAAGTATGCTCATATTTATCCCCCTTTTATTTTCAACTTTTACTATTTTATATTCTCAATATTTTTATATATATTTTTTAATTCATGTTTTAGTAAGTTGTTGTAGATAATACTCCAAATCCAGTTTCATTTGTAGCACCAGTTATAACTTGTATTTCAGCTTCTATGCTTCCATCTTCTCTTAAACTTCCAGCAAATCCACCAGCTATAACATCAACAACTTCTATATGACCTATTACTTTATCCATCTTAGGAAGTAGTATTAATTCGTTAGCGTTTCCTCCAGTAACAACAGCATTTGCTCTAACATCTGCATCTGCAAGTGATTGAGATGCTCCATCACGTCCTGCATATTCGTCAGTTACTATAACAGTTTTTATATCTTCCATTTCAATTTTTTTACAGTTCATTATAAGGTCAGTATCTGGATTTCCAAATCCTTCTTGTGAAATTATAACTGCATCTAATCCTAAGTACTTACATAACTTAGCAGTCCAGTTAGAAGATCTTTCTTTATCTGCAAGGTATACGTTTTCATTAGTTACAATTACCCCTACAAAGTTTATTTCTTTACCGTGCTGTTCATATAAATCTTCTACTATAGAATTGTTTATGTGAACATATGAAGGGTTTTTATCACATGCAGAAACACAGTTTCCACTAACTATTGCTCCATCCATAAGCTCTGTTGGATAAAGTAGAGTTGGAACTATTTGTTTTGCATCTACTCCATATACGTATGTGTCATGAAGTAATCCTTGAGTTTGAAGCATATATACATATCCTACTTTTGGAAGTTCTGGATATTCTGCTATAGATTCTAATAATGGCTTAGTTTCATAAGTCTTCACTTCATCAGGTTCTACATTTCTTCCTGCTTCTCCTAAGTATGCAGCTGCTTTAAATCCTATCATTCTAACAGCTTTTTCATGGCCATATTGCTTTAATCCATCTACTGGTTCTGCTATAACTACAACATTATGTAATTTAGAGAATGGACAGTAGTCAGCACCAGGACCTGTCATATCTATTATACCTTCTTGGAATCCTACTATTTTACCTGTAGTTACAACTGCACACCCAGAAAGTGCATGAGTTGTTCCAGTTCCTACAGTATCTACTTTTGATATTATTCCAGGGAATATTCCACCCTCACCATCAACTTTAACTCTTGGCTCTATAACATCTTTTACAGGCGTTATTCTAACACTTTCGCCTGGATGAACTATATCTATATCTATAGATTTTATGTGCTCATCTCCACCAATTTCTTTAAGCATCTCTTCTTTATTAACGTATAAAACTCCATCTTTAACTTCAGTAATTTCACCAAACTGAATGTCTTTTATAAAGATTTTCCCTAACTCAAGACGCATACGTGCACCCCCCAATTTTTACTTATAATAATCTGACTACACTTTATTTATATAGATTTGAGGTTTACTCAAATTTATAGCACCATTAATTAAAACTAATTCTTAAAGATATTTTTTAATCATTTCTTCTATATTAGATCTTGTTGCATCATCTTTTGTCACTTCATCTATTTTAGATCCATCTTTGTATATAGCTATTGTTGGAAGACCTAATACTTTCTCTTTTATAGCTAATCTTCTAGCTTTTGTTGTATCTAACTTACAGAATTTAAAATTATCTGCATATTGATTAGATAATTCTTCAACTTCTGGAAGTAATGCTTTGCATGGTTCACATCCTTCACTCCAGAAATCTACAACTACTATTCCTTCATGTTTTAAAACTTCTTCTTCAAAAGTACTCTTATCTAAAGCTATCATTTTAAATTCCCCCTTAAATTAATTTAATTTTTTATTCTATTTGAGTATATATTGAATTTAAATTACTATTTGTCTAATCATCTAATAAATAGGTATTTAAATTTATACTACATCATAAATTCTTCTAAGTTCCACTCTTTGTTTTCTATATATTTTTCTGCATTTATTGTAGCTATTGCACCATCACTTGTAGCCGTTACAACTTGTCTTAAAGTTTTAACTCTACAATCTCCTGCCGCAAATACACCATCTATATTAGTTCTCATATCTTCATCAGTTATTATATATCCTCTTTTATCCATGTTGATTTTATCTTTGAATAAGTCTGTTTGAGGATTAAGGCCAACAAATACGAATACCCCCATTGTTCCATCTTCTTCATCGGCTTCATATTCCATTGTTTCACCTGTTACAGTGTTTTCAAATACTACTTTTTCTAGTATTCCATCACCATGTAATTCTTTTATAGATGTATTAAACATAAATTCTATATTTGGATTGTCTTTTGCTTTCTCCTCTATAGATTTAGCACATGATAATTCATCTCTTCTATGAACTATTGTTACTTTTCTAGCAAACTTAGTTAAAAACATTCCTTCTTCAACTGCACTATTTCCTCCACCAACTGCAAATACTTCTAAATCGGTAAAGAAATCTCCATCACATGTTGCACAGTATGATACACCTTTTCCAGTAAGTTCTTTTTCACCTGGTGCTCCTAATTTTTTTGGAGTTGCACCAGTTGCTATTATAAGGGCTTTACCTTTGTACTCTCCCTTTTCACCTTTTACTACTTTTATTTCTCCATCTATATCAGCATCAACTATATTATCTTTAACCATCTCAGCACCAAAGCTCTTGCATTGTTCAACCATTCTAGCTATTAACTTTGGTCCACTTGCATCTTCTATAGATCCTGGATAGTTTGCTACATCATGTGTAGTAACTATTTGACCACCTGTTTTTGATTTTTCTATTATAAGTGTCTTAAGCTTTGCTCTAGCTCCATACAGTCCTGAAGAAAGACCTGCTGGGCCTGAACCTATTATAATTAAATCATATAAATTTTCCATTTAACTACCCCCTTTTATATTAAAAAATACCTTAGCAATATCTCTATATTTTTATCTTATATAGTACTATACTGTTTATTAAAAACAATATAATATGTGACTTATATATATTGAATTCTTTGTAAGGTATTGTTTAGGATATCAAAGTCTATAACTTTAAAATCATCTATAACTCTTTCTGTCCAATTTGGAGTATTTTTATTGTTTTGAAATTTACTTGAGGTCAATATTGCTTCTTCTATTAACATTAGTGAATTTGTATCTAGATTTTTTCCTTTTTTCATAATGATACTTCGATATGGCGTTTCATTAGGTTTTACACTTCCGTAAAGTGGATGAGATAAAAGTTCATATCCCTTATGTATTAAGTCTCTGCATTCTTTTAGTATTCCTATGTAGGTAACATCTTTTTGTAAAATCTCTTTATCTTTAATTTCTTGTTTAACAATTGGGTTATTAGTTATTATTACCATGTCTCCCTCTCGCTTTCAAAATTCTGTATTTATTTTTACAACAAAAAACAGAGAAAACAAATTCCCAATTCGTTCTCTCTGTTAATATAATCTTCAGAGGTCCGTCTAGACATAGTATTTTCACCTGAGAATTTCACTTAATTTTATTGGGTTGATAAATTAAGTTTGTCCCTTCGGTCACTTTAAAAGTTGTCTCCCATGTCCTTCATTCGGATATTTAATTTTATATTTTCTCTATTCGTAATATCTATACTATCTAAGCTAAGTATATAATCTTTCTATTTGATTTTCAACATATTTTTTCTAAAATTTTGTATGTTTTTTTAATCTATATTTTTAATTGACAAAAGTTATTTTATAACTTATTATCATCCACTTTTTCTAACCATTTTTTAATACTAAATATAACACTTTCTACACATCCATCTTCAAATGGAGATTTTAAATTTCCTATATCAACAATTTCTAAGAACGATTTCGTTCCACCTACTTTGCATATATCTATATAATCTTGCCATCCTTTATCTTTATCTTCCCTCATTTTTTTCCAAAATTGTAAAGAGCAAATTTGAGCTAATGTATAATCTATATAATAAAAAGGATTTTTGAATATATGGCCTTGCTTAAACCACCATCCACCATTTTCTAAAAACTCACATCCTTCATAGTCCTTATGAGGAAGGTATTTCTTTTCTAAAGTTCTCCAAGTTCGCTTTCTTTCTTCCTTAGTCATATTTGGATTTTCATAAATATAATGCTGGAATTCATCCACTACTATTCCATATGGTATAAATTTAATAGCAGATGATAAGTGAGTAAATTTATACTTTCTCGTATCTTCTTTAAAGAAAAGTTCCATCCATGGCCATGTTATAAACTCCATACTCATAGAATGAATTTCACAACTTTCATAAGTTGGAAAATTTATTTCAGGCATCTCTATCCAAGTTGACATATACAACTGGAATGCATGCCCTGCCTCATGTGTTAATACATCTATATCATCTGCTGTTTGATTAAAGTTTGAGAATATAAACGGAGCTTTATAATCTGGTATATATGTGCAATATCCACCTGCCGCCTTAGATTTTTTAGTTACTAAATCCATAAGCTCATTTTCTAGCATAAAATCAAAAAATTCTCCTGTTTCCTTTGATAACTCAGAATACATCTTTTTCCCATTTTCAATAATATATTCTGAGCTTCCTTTAGGTGTTGCATTCCCACTTAAGAATTCAAAGTTTTCATCAACGTATGTTAATTTTTCTATATTTAACCTATCAGCTTGCCTTTTATATAAATCACTTGCAACTGGAACTATATATTCTAAAACTTGTTTTCTAAAATTCTTAACCATTTGTGCATTATAGTCAGTTCTCATCATTCTTATATATCCTAACTCTACGAAGTTATTAAAGTTAAGCTTTTTTGCAATATTATCCCTTATTTTTACTAATTTATCAAATACTTCATCAAACTTATTTTCATTTTCTTCAAAGTATCCATAGTAAGCCTTTGACGCTTTAATTCTCATATCTCTATCCTTTGATAGCATATACTTACCTAACCCAGATAGATTTTTATCTTTACCTTCAAATATTATCTTAGCCGATGCTAATAGTTTAGTATATTGTGAGCATAATTTATTTTCTTCTTGTAAGTCATTTATTATTTCACTTGAAAATCCTTTTAATGAATATTCTGCTATAGATATAAATTGTCTACCAAAATCATTTTCTATGTCTTTTTTAAACTTAGAGTTTATTATTGATTTATAAAATAGTGAATTTAGCTCTTCATAAAGGGGAGAATATTCATCCCAATAGGCTCTTTCTTTTTCATAAAATTCATCTTCTGTATTTATGCTGTGTCTTATTGATGCTATTGTAGACATTGTTTCTATACTATTTCTTAATTTATTAAGCTTATCTATATTTTCTTTTTGTTCTTTATATGTATTAGATTCATTAATTTTTTTTACGATATTATTGAATTCTTTTTTGTTACTTTCATATATTGGTCTTTCATATTTAAAATCTGAAAACTTCATTTTATTCACTCCTTTTTGATGTTACTTACATTCATATATTAAATTATACAATAATTACATCCTTTTCTGTATATAATGCTTATTTTATTTTTTATAAATTCAACTACTTATCTTGAGCTACTATATCTAAGATTCTCAAAATAATATCAATTATCTATCATGGGTAATGGGCTATATTTTAAAATATAAGTTACTTTTCGTCTATGTAACAGTCTAGTCTAACTTATTCATAAATTTATTAGTATAATTATAAGTTTATTGGTACATGATGGAAATCTATAATTTCTATTTATATAAAATACCCTATAGAATAAATATTTTTATTAATTGCATACTCTATAGGGCATAATTTATTTAGTAAAATTTAAATCTATTCATTGTTTTGATTAATTTTTTTTAGTTAAAGATGCTGATACTATAGAACATAATGGTATAGCTAAGAACTCATTTCCAAATCTGTTGTTGCCTGTATGAGCCCATAAAATACCACTACATATTCCAAATATTTTATCTATATTAACAGTACTATTGGTATTATCTATAATATCTAGACTTATTTCTTTTTCTACTACTTGCTGGCCTGTTGTAATATCTCCTATAAGTTTTTTTAATGCTGTACTTACATCTTCATTACATCCACATTGTGGTGTATCACAATTATAATTACCACTAATTGTAGTTGGTGGGCTAACTGGGAAACTTATTATTATAACATTACATAAAGATACATAAACATTAGTTGATAGTTTTACTACATCTTTATTTGGTTCAAATCCTTCAATTTTGCCTGATATTGTTGTGTTAAAAGAAATTAATGATATACTTTTGCCATCATTAGGTGTTTTTATTGTATCCAATGCATATTTAACTGCATTTTTACAACAACAGTCTCCTGCTGGACCTGCTGGGCCTTTTGGACCTGCTGGACCGTCTGGGCCTGCTGGGCCTTTTGGGCCTGCTGGGCCTGCTGGACCGTCTGGGCCTTTTGGACCTTCTGGGCCTGCTGGGCCTTTTGGACCTGCTGGGCCTTCACAACAAAAACAATCACAACAATGTGAGTATCCACAATAATCGCAATCATGTGAATATCCACAACAATTACAATTATTATACTCACTATTTACATATCTTTTATGACAATTTATTTTATTATCATTATTACCTTTACTAGAGTTATAGTCTTCATATTTATTCATATTATACTCCTACTACAGGATATTTAGAAACTATTATAACTTCCAATAGTTTACTATTAATATAAATATATGATATGTATCTTCATGTTGTTACTTATATTCATGTATTTATTTGTTGAAAAATCGCTCATTTTTTAGATATATACTTGTTATTAGGATTCATTTGATATGCCTTATTATGATATGTTATAGCTTTTTCTATTTTATTCACTCTATAATAACAAATTGTAAGTTGAAAATGCGATTTCAAAACTCAATATTATGGATAAATAAAACCATCGTGATTTTTTATTTTAGTTTATAAATTTGTTATGTATTGATATAATCATTATTAGATAACTGCATTAAAAATATTTTAGGAGGATAAATATGTATAAATTAATAGCTCTAGACATTGATGGAACATTATTAAATAGCGAAAAGAAAATCACATCAGATGTGTTTGATTCTATCCAAAAAGCAAAAGAAAATGGTGCAAAAGTAGTATTATCAACAGGAAGACCTCTTCCAGGAGTAACTCCTCTTTTAAATGAATTAAACCTTAATGATGAAGGCGATTACGTTATATGCTTTAATGGAGCAGTCGTTCAAGAAGTAAAAAGCAAAAAAGTTATTTCTAATATAGAAATGACTTATGATGATTTTAAGGATATATATAAAGTTGTAAAAAAACTTAATACTAAGGTTCACATAAATACACCTACTAATCTAATAACTCCACATGAAGAACCTAGTGAATATACAGTGCATGAATCTGAAATAAATAAAATACCAATCGTTTATAAAAGTGAAGAAGATATAGATGATAGTATAACATTTTGTAAAATAATGATTATCGATCACCCAGAAAGATTAGAAGAAATTTTAGAAGTTCTTCCCAACGAACTTCGTGAAAAATATACAGTTGTTAGATCTGCACCTTTCTTCTTAGAGTTTCTAAATAAAAAAGCTAATAAAGGAACTGCACTAAAAGCTTTATGTAATAGTATAAATCTACCTATCGAAAAAACAATAGCTGTTGGTGATGAAGAAAATGACCAACATATGATAAAAATGGCAGGACTTGGCGTTGCCATGGGTAATGCTCGTGATAGCATAAAAGAAATATCAGATTACATAACTACAACTAATAATGATAATGGTGTTGCAAATGTTATTAATAAGTTTATATTAAGTAAATAAAATTTTCTTTGTTTAACTTTTAATAATTATAGACTATATTTATCTAAAAGGAGTGTCTCAAAATGATTTTTAGGAATCATTAAATGAGGCACTTTCTTTTTCCATTCCTCTATACACATAAATTAATTTTGTACATAAAAAATGAACTCTAGTCATAGAGTTCATTTTTGTTAGGCAATCTTTATTTTATTTTAAAACAGTCCCTTTATTTTTAATAAATTTTTTAATTTATAATTTTTATATA
Source organism: Faecalimicrobium dakarense (assembly GCF_000499525.1). Classification (GTDB taxonomy): domain Bacteria; phylum Bacillota; class Clostridia; order Peptostreptococcales; family Peptostreptococcaceae; genus Faecalimicrobium; species Faecalimicrobium dakarense. The sequence goes on from NZ_HG529362.1 coordinate 13,587, forward strand.
AGTTTCTAACTAACTATTTTTTTAATATACTCTTTATCTTAGCAAATATACCTTCATTTCCATTTCCACCAACTTGAGTTAACATTTTTGTTTTCTTTGTTGATAAAACTTGTACTTGCTTTTCACTTAAAGTATCTCCACCTATAACTACTGGTGTATTTTCTTTAGCTGCAACAACTCCTACTGCTAATGCATCTATAAGGTCATTATTTTTTGCCATTCCATCTTTAGCTACAAATATATTATTTAATTCTTCTTCTTTATAGAATGTATCCACTATTATAGCATTTGTTTCATTTCTAGTATTTCCACCAAGTCTAGTTGCATTTGGTAATTCCTTTATAACTTCTTCATTTATAGCAGATTTTCCGCCTATAACATATGACTTAGTTATTTTTTCATCTACTATAAATTTATCAAATACTTTTGTTCCTGCTTTAGGAGAAGAAAGTACTATTGGCATATTTTTACTAGCTGCAACTGGTGCTATACTTACTGCATCTGCAAGTCCTTTTTCACCATTTACTACTGCTACCTCTGATATATCACCTAATTTTTTTGCAATTTCTAAAGATGTTTCGTATCTATCATTTCCAGCTATTCTTTCTACAGATACTTTCATAGCTTTTAATTCATTTAATACAGATTCACTTACTACATTACTTCCACCTATTACATAAACATTTTTAGCACCTAATCTAGTTATTTCTTCTTTAGTTTTAGCATCTAATTTTTTATCATTTGTTAAAAGTATTGGAGCATTTTTAAGCTTTGCAAAAGGTGTTGCAGATAGGGCATCTACTCCAGCTTCTGAGTTTACTATTACTACATTATCAGATTTATTAAATGCACTTTGACTTACTTTAGTTGCAGTTTCAAATCTTGTGCTTCCAATAAGCTTATTTGTATTTACAGCATGTGTATTTATTATATTCGGGTTCTTGTTTACATCAATTTGATTTAATCCTAAAGTACCATTACCATTATTATCTTCTTTAGAGAATTTTTCTGTATATTTTTCAAATGCTTCTAAATCTCCCATAACTACTTCATAAGTTGTTTGTTTAAATGTATCAAATCCATCTCCACCTTGAGCTAAGAATATATTTGCTACGGCATTAACTTTAGTTGTATCTTTTACTTCAGTTTTCTTTTCATCTTTTAAGTTTATGCTATCTACCTTAACTATCCATTTACCGTCCTTCTTTTCTGGATGCCACTTATATGTAAATCCATCTACTTGTAACATTCTTGGTCTATTATATTTTCCTTCTTCTTGACCTACTATCCAATCATTTATTTCTTGCTTTTCTAGTATTTCTTTTAATTGAGCTCCAGTTAAAGTAAGCTTAGTTAAATCATTACTAAATGGTTGTACAGTATATACATCTTCGTAAGTCACATCTCCTGAATTTAAGTCTGCTCTTACTCCACCTATATTCATAAGAGATATATCAATGTTTTCACCTTTATCTCTAGTAGCCCAAAGTTGAGCTTCTGCTATCATTCTTCCTAGTTCAGATTCTCCATTGTCATTATCTATACTTCTAGATATTTTTTCTTCTGCAAATCCAACTTTTCTTTCAAGCATTGGTTTAACATCAGATTTAGCATTTTCAACTATTTTAGCTACTTTAGCATCAGCTGTTACTTTACTTGGATCTACTGAAATTATATTAGCTTTACTGCTTACAACATCTCCTGTTGTTTTATCTATAGTTAAATCTATTTCCCCTATATTTTGACCTTTAGAATAAGCTTGAGTAACAATTATATCATCTTTTCCTTCTCTTTTTATAATAGAGTTTGCATAATCATGATTATCAGCAGCTATTATAACGTCAACTTCACCATTAACTTTTTTAGATATATCATATATATCACTAGTTTCAGATAAATCTACTAAGTTTTGTGTATCTTTATCAGTCTTTGCTGGAACATGAGATAATACAACTATAGTTTTAACACCTTGTGCTTTTAATTCTTCTGTATACTTGTCTATAACTTGTGCTTCATCTAAAAAATCTACATCTTTTATTCCATCAGGAACTACTTTTTTAGCACTATCTGTTGTTACTATTCCTATTACACCAACTTTAACACCTTCAAACTCTTTTACTGTATACGGCTTTAATATTGGTTCATCTTTTTTTATAGTTTTATTCCCAAATTTAATATCTTTGTTAGCTACTACATTTGCAGTTATCCATCCTAAATCTTCAGACCCTGACCACTCAAGCCCTGATTTGTGTTTTCCACCTTGAACAAGTCTAGCTAATTCATCAACGCCTTCATCATATTCATGATTTCCAGTTGTAACTATATCAACATTCATTTCTTTTAATATTTCAAGAGTTGGTTGATCTTGCTTAAGTGCAGCAACTGCTGGACTTCCTCCAACAGCATCTCCTGCTGACATAGTAAGTGTATTTTTATTTTCAGATTGCATTTTTTTTAGATATGCTGATAGATTTGCTATCCCACCACCATATTTAGAGTCTTCATCATATTGTCCATGTAAATCATTAAATGATAATAATTTTACATCTACAGTATTTCCTTCTGCTAAAGCTGTCATTGGTTGAATTAGAGTTGGTATTACTAATCCTGCTGAAAGTGCTATTGCTGCTAACTTTTTTGTTCCTCTTTTATAACTCATTTTTTATCCCCCATGTTATATATCTTATTTTTTATTTACATATATTTTTATAACAAGTTCTAGATTTTTCAATCTAGAACTTATTATCATCTAATTGTATTATTTTTTTAATATAGATTTTACCTTATTAAATATTCCTTCATTTCCATTTCCGCCAACTTTAGTTAACATTTTTGTTTTCTTAGTTGATAAAACTTGAGCTTGTTTTTCATTAATATTTGCCCCACCTATTACAACTACTGCATTTTCCTTAGCCGCAACTGCTCCTACTGCTAATGCATCTATAAGGTCATTTTCTTTTGTCATTCCATCTTTAGCTACATATATGTTGTTTAGTTCTTCGCTCTTGTAGAATTGATCTATTATAATAGCATTAGTTTCATTTCTATTTACTCCACCAAGTCTAGTTGCATTTGGTAATTCCTTTGCAACATCTTCATTTATAGCAGATTTTCCACCTATAACATATGATTTAGCTATTTTTTCATCTTTTATAAATTGACCGTATCTTTTTATTCCTTCATTTTTTGAAGAAAGAAGTATTGGCATATTTTTGCTACCTGCTACAGGTGCTATACTTACAGCATCTGCAAGTCCTTTTTCACCATTTACTACTGCTATCTCTGATACATCACCTAATTTTTTTTGCAATTTCTAAAGATGTTTCGTATCTATCATCTCCAGCTATTCTTTCTACAGATACTTTCATAGCTTTTAATTCGTTTAATACAGATTCACTTACTGCATTACTTCCACCTATTACATAAACATTTTTAGCACCTAATCTAGTTATTTCTTCCTTAGTTTTAGCATCTAATTTTTTATCATTTGTTAAAAGTATTGGAGCATTTTTAAGCTTTGCAAAAGGTGTTGCACAAAGACCATCTGATATAGCTTCAGAATTTACTATTACTACATTATCTGCTTTATTAAATGCACTTTGACTTATTTTAGTTGCAGTTTCATATCTTGAAGAACCTGTTAATTTTTGCTCAGGTATTGAACTACTTACATAATTTAAATCATATGAGTATTTAACTAAATTTTCTCCATTTGCTCTTTGAGCATTTATATATGGATGTTCTGATAAATAATTTTTACCATTTTCATGAGACGTAAATACTACTTTAGCATTAGTATCTACAGGTTTTATCTTCCAGTTATCATCATGAGTTGGATTTATTGTTCCTTGTGATTTTATATAATCTACTATTGTTTCTCTATTCTCATAAACACTTGAATATACTATTTTAGCATCTCTAACACCAGGGAAAGAACCAGTAGCTCTATAGTTATTAGTTACAACTAAGAACTCTTGATTTAAATCTAAATCTTTTCCATTTAACTTTAAGTTGCTTATTCTTGATGAATTAGCATTTATAGTTTTTCCGTTTCCATCATATTTAGCTGGTTTTGTTACATCTATTTCATATGTTAATCCTTCTATACTATCAAAGTTATATGATCTATAGTTTGGATTTAATAACTCTTGTTCTTCTTTAGAATTAGTATCTATAGCATTGAACATTCCTGCACACATTTCTAACCACTCTTTTACTTGTGCTCCGTTCATTTTTAATACATTTAATGTATTATCATATATGTATAAACTAGATAAATCTTTTATCTTTAAATCTCCAGCCTTTATATCAACAAAGCTTGTTGCATCATTGAAATCTCTTCCACCTGCTTTAAATGGTGCTGCTGCTGATAGTATTTGTAGGTTTTTATCAGCTTGTAATTCTGATTGACCTTCTTTTATAGCTTTTTCAACATACCACTTTTGAGCATTTGCAACTAATTCAACTGAAGAATCATCTGATACCAATGAGAAGAAACTATTTAAATCACCTGTACTTTTTCCAACTCCTGAATTTACATATTTTACAGTTTTTTCATGAGCTGATTTAAGTGATGCATTTTCTGATATTATTGGATTGTTTACAGCAGGTGCTTCAGTTCTTATTGGATCTGCACCTTCCCCATAAACTTTTCCATTAACATTTCTTCTTTCAATCTTACTTTGTTCATCTATTACTGACCATTTTCCATTTTGTTGAGTTAATTTTAAATCAATAATTCCTAATTCTTTTCCCCAGTTAGATGGTTGTACTATTTGTGCTCCATTCATTTGTTTTACTGTAGTTGAATGAGAATGTCCTGCTACAATTGCATCTATACCATCTACTTTACTTAATTGATAAGCTGCATTTTCTGAATTTACAACATGCTTATCATCTTCTCCTGTACCTGTATGAGCTAAGGCAACTACTATATCAACACCTTCTTTTTCTTTTAGTGTTTTAGTTACTTTGTCTGCTGCAGTTTTTATATCTTCAACTTTAACTTTACCTTCTAAATTTTGTTTGTCCCAGTTTAATATTTGAGGTGGTACGAATCCAGTTATACCTACTTTTATAGTTTGCTTGTTTCCATTTGAGTCAATAACTTCTTCATTTATTACTTTATATGGATTAAATTTATAACTTCCATCCATGTTTAAAACGTTTGCATTTAAAACATCTGTTTTCATAACAGATTTATCTGTTATTTGCTTTAAGAAATCAAGGCCATAGTTAAACTCATGATTACCTAAAGTTGTTGCATCATATTCTAATAAATCGAATGCTTCATATACTGGGTATTTTTCTCCAGGCTTTGTCTGTGTTTCTGGGCTCATAGCATATACACTTGCTAATGGATTTCCTTGTATTGCATCTCCATTATCAACTAATATTGTATTATCTATTTTATCAGCTATATCTTTATTTTTATCTGCTTCTTTTTTGGCCTTTTCTATAAGAGTTGCAATTTTCGATAATCCTAAGTTTTGATTAGCTTTATCTGTATAATAATCATGATCCATTATATTGGCATGTAAATCAGTTGTTGCCATTATACGAAAATCAACGATTGGTGATTGACTTGTTTTTATTTCTGCTTCTTGATTTTTTATATTTGTGCTTTCAGCTGCTAGTACTGGCATTACAGCTTGTCCCGTTATTGCTGAAGCTATGGCTATTGTTGCTATTTTTTTACTCTTATTTTTCATAATTTCCCTCCAAATTATATAATTTAATTTTCCATAATATTTTTTAATGATACCCCTATAGATAATATAAAACATTTTTCGAACACTGTAAACACTTTTAAGCTTTTAGTTCGTGTTTTCGATATATTTATACATTTTTTTATTGATATTAAATTAATATTATACTTTTGTTAAGTTAATTTAAAAATATATTGTATTATTCAATTTAATATAATCTAATTAATAATTTATGTTTTACATTAGTTAGGAATTTTCTCTTAGATTTATGAAATTTTTAGAAACGTGCAACTGTCTATTTATTGGCGTTAGTACATAAAAAAATGAACTCTAGTCACAGAGTTCATTTTTTATTAGGCTATCTTTATTTTATTTTGAGACAGCCCCTTCATCTAGTTATTTTTCTAGCTAAAGTAGCTGTCCATACCCCTACCATAGTAACTCCTAAAAGCATTTCTATTCCTGATAATAAAATACTACCTCCAATCGGTGTTATATCTCCATATCCTACGGTTGTAAATGTAACTATACTAAAATAAATAGATTGCATAAAATCAGATATTAAATCTGGCATAGCTAGCCCATACTCTAATGCCAATTTATAATCTATAATATATCCTCCAACACTAATACCTGTAAACATATAAATAATCGCAAATATTAATACTATTTCTAAAGAGGTTATAAGAGCATAAGTTGGTCTTTCGCCATACCCACATAACATCCAAAATATATATGATTTAATTTTATTTAAACCACTTAAAGACTTATTTTCCATACATTTTGACATATAGTAATATTCTCCACAGTTATCCATTAATCTGTTTGCTTCAAACTTAGAAGCAAATTCCATATATACCTTAGAAGCTATCTCATATGTTTTTTTATAATTTTTATCCACTTTTATTTTGTCTATAAATGTATACTCATCAAATTTAGTTAAAAAATTATCATCAAATTTAAATTCATTTATATCTGGATTTAAAATTTTTAACGACCTACAATCCGAGTCTGTTATATAAACTTTATCCATATGTACTTCACTAAATATTGAATTTTTTAAGTTTGTATGTATAAAGCTTACACTATAAAAATTAACATTTTGAAATACACTATTTTCCATATAGCAACTTTTAAAATAACAGTTTTTAAACTTAGTTTTATTATTGAATATGCTTATATCTCCGCTTGAATTATAGAAAAAACAATTTTCAAAAGATATATTTTTAAAATTACAATTTAAAAATGATGTTCCTAAAAAAGAACAGTTATTAAATTTAATGTTATTAAATTTACAGCTTCTAAAAATATTGTACTTAAATTCAATATCAGTTAATATTTTAATTTTTCTTAAATCATTTTTATCACTATTACCTATTAATTTTTTTTCAAATGTTTTTATCATAATTTCTTTTTTATTTTCTATATTATAAATATCTTCTCTAAAAGATAAGTTATTTTCCTCAAATAAATTAAGCTGAAAATAATACCTTCTTTTATTCTCAGCTTCTCTTTTCATCAAATCAATATTAACTTCTTTTCTAATTTTATCAAAATTATAAACTTGCATCTAATCACCCTATAATATATTTTAATACCTTTATTTAATAATACTTTGTTTTTTATACAAATCCTTTATTTATAGAATACTTGTCTATATTTTTTAATATAAATATAATACGTTGATAAAATTACTTGAAATATTTAGAGGAGGTTGTTTATGAATATTAATATTAATGAATTAGAAGAAAGCTTGCCTAAAGAATGTTGCTCTTTTTGCACTCATCTTTCTTTAGATGGTCCAAATGAAGATTATCAATACAATATAAAATGCATAATGCTTGATGCTTTGCCAGAATCAAATAAACGTTGCGAATTTTTTTCTCCAGAAAATAGCAATTTAACTACTGAAGATTTAGACAACCTATATATTAATTACCTAGAAGCTTGTATAAAAGTAAATTACGATAATTATTTAAATTCTATTCACTTTAAATTATTTAAAGAAAAAGCTTTATCTCACTATAATAATAAATGCGTTCTTTGTGGATGTAGTGATAATTTAGAAGTCCATCATGTTAATAAAAAATTTGGTCGAGAAAGTCTAGATGATGTTTTCGTTGTATGTTCTGATTGTATTACTAAATAATTAATAATACTTGTTATAAAAAATAATTTATCTCCACATACTAAGGTAGAAATAAATTTGTAGGAGGTATTTTAAAATGACAAATAGTAATTTAAATTGTTCGGCTACTAGCTGTGCTTATAACAATGGTGGAGGATGTTTTGCAGGAGGTATAAATGTAGATGGACGTCAAGCTACTACTACTGGAAATACTACTTGTGCATCTTATATAGATAAAGCTAGCGCTGGATTTACAAATTCTTCTAATGCTTATGACTCTGTAGGTACAAGAGATATTCGTTGTAAAGCTACTAATTGTAAATACAATGTGGATGAAGCTTGTAAAGCTGAACAAGTTCATATAAACAATGATAAGAATGCAAGTTGTGAAACTTTCGATCTTAGATAGTTATAAATAAAAATAGTACTGAATAAAAATATTCAGTACTATTTTTTGCTTATGCTATTTTACTTTCTTTTTTCTTTTCTTTAATATCTGATAATTTTGGGAACCCAAAAGCTATAGCTAATATTCCAAATAATCCCATTAAAATCGGATAATGTAAATACCTTAAAATTTCCATTGGAGATATTGCTGCTAACCCTGCAGCCGTTAATATTTGAGCTCCGTAAGGAATCATCCCTTGGAAACAAGAAGAGAAAATATCTAGTATACTTGCCGATCTTCTTGGATCTATATCAAATTCTTGTGCTATATCTTTAGCCAATGGCCCTGCCATAACTATTGCTATAGTATTATTTGCTGTACATAAGTCAACTAAAGCTACAAGAGCTGCTATTCCAAATTCAGCGCCTTTTTTATTTTTTATTCGACTTGTTATAAAATGTAATACAAAGTCTATTCCACCATTAAACTTTATAAGCTCAACAATACCACCTATTACTATAGACATCATACATAATTCATACATTCCTACCATACCTTGTGATGCTGCATCTATAAATCCAAATACATCAAATGAATTTGTTGATATTCCTATAATTGCTGATACAATTATTCCCATTGGAAGTAATGCAAATACATTCATTCCAAATAGTGCTCCCGCTAATACAATTATATATGGAACCACTTTTATTATTTCATAGCTATAATTTTCTGATATCATTACCTCATACCCTGATGTATTTATTCCAAGTATTATAGCTGTTATTATTGCTGCTGGCAAAACTATTAAAAAGTTAACCTTAAACTTATCTTTAAGTTCACATCCCTGAGTTCTAACTGCAGTTATAGTTGTATCTGATATCATAGATAAGTTATCTCCAAACATAGCTCCACCTATTACTGCTCCTATTACTAAAGCCATAGGCATTCCAGTCTTTTCTGCTATACCGATCCCTACTGGTGCTATTGCTGCTATTGTTCCCATTGATGTTCCCATTGAAACAGATATAAAGCAACCTATGATAAATAATCCTACTACTATAAGGTTTGGTGGTAATATTGATAAACTTAAGTTTACAGTAGAATCTACTCCACCCATTGCTTTTGAAACACTTCCAAATGTTCCTGCTAGTAAGAAAATCATACACATTAATATGATATCAGGCTTTCCTGCCCCTTTACAAAACACATCTATTTTTGTAGAAAATGACTCTTTTTTATTTAACATTAATGCAACGCCAGCCGATATAATAAATGCAAACAATACTGGCATTTTATAAAAATCACCTGTTATAATTCCTGTTCCTAAAAATAATAATAAAAATACTCCCAATGGTAATAATGCCAATGCATTACCTTTTTTTATTTCTTTTTCCATACATGTCGCCTCCTCTTATGTTTTAATTAATATATAAAAATTCGCTTTACTCATTTCGCCAACGACTGCGTCCGTTGCTCAAGTCCAGCAGTAGGAAATTATAATTTCCTTATATTTAAAAAGCCTGAGAATAAACTCAGGCTATAATAAGCAATTATTTACTCATCTTTCAGCTATTAGCTGCAGGATTTAGCACCAATGTATATTAAATATACTGGTTGCCGGGTTTCAAAGGGCCAGCCCCTCCACCGCTCTTGATAAGGAGTATTCAGTTTTTCTCTTGCTATTTTTTTATAATACTATAATTGTCTAAATATTTCAAGTATTTTTGATTTTTTTAATAATTATTTTTTACTAATTTTATCAACACTGCTTTTTATGCCTTAGCTAATTCATTTTCTTCATATACTCTAGCATTTTCTTCTCCTAACAGCACTCTTAAAACCCCTAAAGATAAAGATTCAAGTTCATTTTCACCTGGAATAATATCTACTGGTGCTATAAAATCCACTCTTTTTTTAATCATAGAAGTTATTATATTTGAATAAGCAATTCCACCTGTAATAACTATTGCATCAACTTTTCCCTCTACAACTGTTGCTAATTCGCCTATACTTTTAGAAACTTGATATGCCATCGCTTCGTGAACAAGTTTTGCATCTTCATTACCTTCATTTATCATTTTTTCTACTTCTCTAACATCAACTGTTCCTAAATATGAAACTATACCACCATTTCCTCTTATCATCTTTAGCATATCTCTATGTGAGTATTCTCCTGAAAAGCATCTATCTATGATTTTTTTACAAGGCACTCTTCCAGCTCTTTCTGGTGAAAATGATCCTTCATCATCCGATACAATATCTACCATTTTACCTTTTTTGTGCACACTAACTGTTATACCTCCACCTAAATGAGCTACTATTAAGTTTAAATCTTTGTAATTTTTATTGTTATTTTTAGAATGTTTCATAGCCATAGCCCTAGAATTTAACGCATGACTTAAGCAATCTCTATCCATGCCGCAAATTCCAGATAATCTAGCTATATCATCAAGTTCATCTACTGCTACAGAATCATATATGTATGCATTTATTTTAAGTTGTTTTGCTATTTCATAAGATATAATAGCCCCTAGATTTGATGCATGCTCAATTATAGGTCTATTTACTAATCTATCTATCATTTGATCATTCACTAAATATGCCCCTGACTTAACTGGCGGAAGTAACCCGCCTCTTCCAACAACTGCACTCAATGTATTTATATCTATATTATTTTCTTTAAGAACTTTTAGTACCTCATCTTTTCTCATTTCAAATTGATCTTGTATATTATTATATTTTGCTATTTCACAAGCAGGATGATCGATTCCTTTTACTAATACTACATTATCATTATCATAAACAGCTATTTTTGTAGATGTAGACCCCGGATTTACAGCTAGTATTCTATATATCATAAAATATCCCCCTCTTTATTTTATTTTTATATACTAAGAGATTATAAATTATCTGATTTATGGTTAATTTATAATCTCAACTACTAAATTTAAGCAACGGACCTGATTTTTAGGTCGTTGGCAACATGAGTGAAGCGAATTTTATAAATTAAGCTATTACTGTATATCTATACTTGTAATAGCTTAATTTAATATTCTAACTTTTATTTATACTAGTTTATTTGAACAGCTTCACTAGGAATTAAATTCATACCTTCTTTTAAAGCTTTTATATTTATATCTACAAACTTTTCTTTTACGTTATCTTTTATTATCTTTTCCCAATTAATATGTTCTAGTTTCATAGATTTAACTAAGCTTCCTAATAATATAACATTCATTATTTTAGCATTTCCAAGTTCTAAAGCTTTATCTGCTGCGTTTAGACAAATAGCATTTAATCTTTCTAGTTCTTCATCTATTTCAGTTTCAAGGTATTCTGCCTTACCTGTTAATACTGGCATAGAGTCCATTCTATAGTTATTATAAATAATTTTACCTTCTGGCTTTAAGAATTTTATCCATCTTAATGTTTCCATTTTTTCAAATGATACTAAAATATCAGCTCCACCTACTTCTATAACTGGAGAATATACTTTTTCACCGTATCTAACTTGTGATGATACCGAACCTCCCCTTTGGCTCATTCCATGTATCTCACTCATCTTTACATCATATCCAGCTTCCATAAGTCCTGTAGTTAATAATTTACTAGCAAGTATAGTACCTTGCCCTCCTACTCCTACTAAAAGAATACTCTTAGTCATACTACATTACCCCCTTAGACACAGAATTATTAGATATAGCTTCTTTTGGACAAACTTGTGAGCAAACCCCACATCCTACACATTGATTTGGATCTATATTTACTTTCTTAGTTTCTTTTGTAAATGATATAGCTGGACATCCTGTTTTCATACATATTTTACATCCTATACAATCATCATGGTCTACAGTGCATTTACTTGTAAAAGGATTATTAAATTCTTCTATATCTTCTTTAGAGAATTTTTTAAGAACACATGGCCATCTAGTTATGATTACTGATGGTTCTTCTAAGTTAAATGCCCAATCAAGAGTTTCATTTACTTCTTTTAAATTATTCGGATCTATATTTCTAACATTTTTTATTCCACAAGCTCTAACTAACTCTTCTATATTTACTTCATTAGTTATTTCACCCTGTAAAGTATATCCTGTTCCAGGATTTTGTTGATGCCCTGTCATACCTGTTATTCTATTATCTAGTATTACAGATACACAATTTCCTTTATTATAAGCAATATCTAAAAGTGAGTTTACTCCTGTATGGAAGAATGTAGAATCTCCTAAAACTCCAACAACTTTCATATCATTGTCTTGTTTCATATTAAATACTCTTTGAGCTCCGTGACCAGTACTTAAACTTGCACCCATACAAATTACTGTGTCCATAGCATTATACGGTGGCGCAAATCCAAGAGTGTAACAACCTATATCGCCTGTTACCATTACATTTTTTCTTTTACCTAATTCATAGAAGAAACCTCTATGAGGACATCCTGCACATAATCCTGGAGGTCTTGGTACAACTAAGTCTTCATTGAAATCTATAGTAGGATTTGTTTTGCCGTATATAGCTTTTCTAATTACATCTGGTGTCATTTCTCCGTACACAGGTAATATATCTTTTCCAAAACACTCTATACCATTTGCTTTCATTTGTTCTTCTATAAATGGATCATTTTCTTCTATTACATAGATTTTGTCTACCTTAGATGAGAATTCTTTTATTTTTTCAATTGGCATTGGATTAGTAAATCCTAGCTTCATATATGATGCATCTTTACCAAATACTTCTTGTGCGTATGTATGACACATACCAGATGCAACTATTCCAATTTTAGTATCATTTATTTCGTAATAATTTAAAGGTGTGCTATTTGAAAATTCTTCTAATTCTTTTAATCTTTCTTCTACTGCAACTCTTCTTACTCTAGCATGTGCTGGTACAGTAAGATTTTTCTGAGGGTTTTTGATATAGTCTTTTATTCCTACTTCTTTTCTATCAAAACATTCTACTATTCCTTTTGAATGACATAGCCTTGTTGTTAATCTGTATAAAACTGGTGTATCGAATTTTTCACTTATCTCAAATGCTTCTTTCAACATTTCTTTAGCTTCTTGACTAGTTGAAGGCTCTAAAAGTGCTATCTTAGCAAATTTAGCATAATTTCTATTATCTTGTTCATTTTGTGATGAGTGCATTCCTGGTTCATCTGCTGAAATTAAAACCATACCACCATTTACTCCTGTATATGCAAAAGTAAATAGTGGGTCTGCTGCTACATTTATCCCTACATGTTTCATAGAGGCCATAGTTCTAGCACCTGCTAGAGATCCTCCTATTGCAGCTTCTAAGGCTACCTTCTCATTAGGTGCCCACTCAGCAACTATGTCATCTTTATATAATGCTACATTTTCTAATATTTCAGTACTTGGAGTACCTGGATATGCACATGCATATTTTACACCAGCCTCATATGCTCCACGAGCAATAGCTTCATTACCTGTCATTAATTGTTTCATAGTTAAAATCCCCCATAAATAATTATTAATTTATAATCTATTTACTATGTCCCTATATATTTAATGATTTTTGACTTTCCACATATTCAAGTGCATTTTTTATAATGCTTGGTGCTATTTTACACTTTTCTTCTGATACTGCACAAATTGCAAATCTAATACCCATTTTTAATGGTACAGCATAAACATTATCTTTTGTTAATTCTTCTGATACTTCCATAGGATTATCACATGGTATACTTATAAAAAATCCATCTATATATGGAAGTATTGGAAGTCCTACCTTTTTAGCTTCTTTAACAAATATGTCTGCTCTTTTATTTAACATCTCTTTATGCATATTTTTTTCTTCTGTGTATGTTTTTAGTTTTTGTTGGTCTTTAACTATATTAGATAATAGACTCATTGCTCCTCTATTACAATTTGACCAGTTTGCTCTACAAGAATGAACACATGCATAGTAAAACTCTTCAGCTACATTTTCACTAGCTGTTATGCATATTGCTGCACCCATTCTCATTCCGTAAGCTGTAAATCCTTTTGACATACTAAATCCTACTATTACAAGTACATTTTCTGGAAGGTTAGAGAATTTAGAGAAGAATTTTCTACTTCCATTATCATCTTTTGCAAAATCTATATATGCAATATCTACAAATAATATTATCTTCTTGTTTTTATCTTGTGCTACTTCTTTTGATAAATCTAAAATTTTATCCCATTCATCATCTGATACACTATATCCAGTTGGATTGTGCGCTGGTGTATTTAATATAGTAAATATTCTTTCCTGTTTAGATGATATTCTTAAAAATTCTTCTTTAAATGATTTAAAGTTGAAATTATTATTTTCATCAAATAGTTTATATGTAGCAACTTTTCTTCCTATTTCTTCTGTTATGCTTACATATGGGCTCCAGAACCAATCAGATGTTAATAATTCATCACCTTCATTAGTGTAGTTCCAAGTTGCTAACTTTATAGCACCGCTCCCTCCTGGAGATGCTACGGCTTTTACATATCCTTCAGGTAAGTATTCTTTAAAACATATTTTTTTAACTGCTTCAAGGTAATCTGGTTGTCCTTCTAATGCAGCATATGCTGAAATATCTTTATTCTCTAATGATTTGTACTCATTGTATACAGTTTCCATTGTTATTAACTTGCCTTCATCGTCCATAAGAGCTCCTATAGTTCCATTTATAACATTATCTTTTCCTATAGCTCTCTCTGCCTTTTGAGCTCTTTCTGATAAATTAAATATTATATCTTTCTTCCTTGGCCACATAGAATGTTTTGCCACCATACTCTGAGTCATAATCAATACCTCCTAAAATATTTTGTATTTTTATTTAAAAGCAACTTATATGCCAATTTGATTATGTTAAATAAAGTCTTTACTATATTAAATATAATTTTTATTTAACATAAAAAAATCAGGCATATCACCTGATTTAGCATTATTATTAACAGAATTTTTTAAAAATTATTTATGTATTAATTTACCTATATTTTAACTGTCTTTCAAATATTAACTTTTGTTAACATTAGTTAATATTTGTTAACATTAATAAACTAAATATTTTTATTACATTTTTTCCATAATGCAGTTCTGCTTATTCCCAGTATTTGTGATACTTCCGTTTTACTTAAGCCTTGGTTTAATAGCATATCTATAATTTTTTGTTCCACAAAACTATTTATTTCTTTCATATTTATATTTATATTAGTATAATCAAGTTCGGTATTTTTATATTCATCTTTATAATCTCTATCTATACTAATATAATCAAATTTGTTTATTATGTAATCTAATTTTATTTTACCTGTTACAACATACTTTTGAGCTATGTTTTTAAGTTCTCTCACATTTCCCGGCCAATTATAAGCTTTTAGTTTGTCTATATCTTCTTTATTCAACTTAGAATTTTTTACTACTTTATTTAAGTCATCAATATTGCTATTTTTTAGTATTTTATCTACAAAGTGTTCAAATAATGGTACTATATCTTCTTTTCTCTCTCTTAGAGGAGGAATGTTTATTTCTAAACTGCTTAATCTATAAAATAAGTCTGCTCTAAATGAATTGTCTCTTATCTTTTCAGTTAAAAACTCATTTGTTGCTGCTATTATCCTAATATCTAAAGGTATAATATGATCTGATCCTATTCTCATTATTTGTCTCTCCTCTATAACTCTTAATAGTTTAGTTTGAAAATTAAGTGGTAAGCTATTAATTTCATCTAAAAACAGAGTTCCTTCATGAGCTAATTCAAATAATCCAGGTTTACCTCCTTTTTTAGCTCCTGTAAAAGCACCTTCTTCATATCCAAACAATTCACTTTCTAAAAGATTCTCAGATATAGTTGCACAATTTATTGCAACAAACGTCTTATCTTTTCTTTTACTTATATTATGCATACTTTGAGCCAATATTTCTTTTCCAGCTCCACTCTCTCCATAAAGTAGAGTTGTATAATCAGTTCTTCCAATTCTTTTAGCTTCTTCAATAAATTCATTTGTGACTTTATCTTTGAACATAAAATCAGAAAATGTATATCTAGCATATAATCCTTTCTTATTTAAATCAGCTCTTATTTTTCTTTCTAAGTTTTGCAATTTAGTTATATCTTGAATTATTCCAATTGCTCCATATATATGACCATCTACTTTTATTAACTTTGCATTAGTGTTTACTACTGAATTATAGATATGTCTTATTTTTCTCTTACTGTCTTTCTTAGTATGCAAACATTCTAATAGCCACTCCATATTAGGAAATACGTCTAAAATATATCGATTAGATACATCTTTTTTATCAACTTTCATTATTTTCATAGCAGTATCGTTATATAATAATATATTTCCATTATTATCTATTGCTATTATTCCATCCTTTACTCCATCTAATATATTTCTTAAAATCTCATTATCGAATTTTTCCTTTTCAACTGTTTCAAGTAAATTTTTAGAATACTCTATAGCCTCTTTTATAGAATCGTCACTTGCATCTATAAATACATTATCCATGTTATACTGTTTTGCAAAAGAACATGCAATCCCACTTCCAACAATAACTACATCATCTTTCTTCTCTATATATTTGATTACTTTATTTCTTATTTCATATTTAGATTTAAACCATTCTTCAGATATATCTACGTCTATTATACCTCTCCATTTATCATAGTCAAAGTCAACTTCATCATATCCTAATATTAGTACAACTTTCTTTGAATATGAACTTGCTTCTTTTATCGCCTTTAATAAATCTATTATTTTCATATTTAAAGGTATTACAGGTACATTAACAGTGTCTAAGATTAGTTTATATCCGCCACCTCTTCCAATTATAACCTGAGCACCTTTATCAACTAACATTTTACCTTGTTCTTCTAATAGATCCATATCTATAATATCTATTATTATGTTTTTATCCTTAACATCTTGATAATATAATTTTTCAATTCTCTTTTTTAGTTCTAAATTAGATGCTATTATACCTATTATCTTTTGCACTATCTATTCTCTCCCCTGTTTTAAGATGTATTTATTTTTAAATATTTTCCTTTATCTAATTTATCTGAGTTTAGATAATATAAATTATATATACCTTCATTTATATTAATATTTTGTATTATATCATAACTTTATTTCTTATTGAATAAATCATCCTTAATATAAAATTCATATTTACATATCGTTTTGAATATAATTTATATGTAATCTACTAGGTTTTAAGGAGGTATTATAATGCAATTTAGAAATAATAATAATAATATATGCATGCCTACAAATAAAGGATATTTGTCTGTAAACGGAAACGGCTATATTGAAGTGAATGCTGATATAGCTAAACTAAATACTAGAGTAACTTCAGAAAATAAAAGTTTAGAAGAAGCACAAGAACAAAATAGTAAAATAGTTAATATTTTACTAACTAGTTTATATGACTACGGAATACCTAAGGAAAATATTCATACTGAAGATATATCTGTAACTAGAAATTATGATTATACTAATAATGTATTAATTTCTTACAAGGTTTCACAGTTAATTAGTATATTAATTAATGACCTTTCTAAACTAAAAGATGTATATGAATTAGTAATAGAAAATGGAGCTAATGATGATATAAGTGTAGATTTTATGCTTTCTAATCCATCTTATTACTATAGTAAAGCATTAAAAAAAGCTAGCCAAGATGCAATTAATAAAGCATCATTATTAGCTAAGAATTTTTCTCTAAAATATAATCCTATTCCTTCTAAAGTAACCGAGGTTAGTTCTTCACTACAGCCAATTACATATTCATCATCTAGTAATTTTCAAGATCTAGCGCCAGGATTAGTTAAAATTAGAGCTGAAGTTAAAGCTGTATTTACAACGTTTCCTTTCTAAATCTTATTTACTATAGTATAAAA
>NZ_HG529363.1 GCF_000499525.1 Faecalimicrobium dakarense
GTCTACTATTTCTAGTAGACTTTTTTATACTATACAATTTTCTATTTGTATTATATAATCTTTACATTTTTCACAAACTATTATACTAACTATATAACTGTCATCAGCTTTTTTTTGCTTACAAAGCTTATTAAATGATAGTCCTTTGTATTCTTCACTTATATCACTAATTACATATTCACTTTTTTTAGTAAATATATAGAAATGGTACTCTAAAAATCCAAAGAATTTCTGCTTTTCTTTTACTCCAGCTAAACATTCTGGACATGCTTCTTGATAATATTCCATATCAAAGTCTACATCTTGTGAATTATTTAATATTTCTAGTATCTTAGATGATGTAATTCCTTTTACAGGCTTTTCATCGTCATTTATTAATCCGCTACAATTATCTTGATTTAATAAATATTCTTCATCTTCATAAGTAAATTTGTATAAACTCATTTCACACCTCATTATTTATTTTCCTATTTCTGATATAAAAGGTACACTTTCTCTTAAAGCGTCTTTATATTCTTCATCAGTTATATATCCAAGTTCATTCATTTTATATAGTATAGTTTCTTGTCTTTTTTTAGCTTCTCTATGTTCCACATATCTTGCTGGATTGTTAGTTATTCCCGCAATCATTGCACACTCAGCTAAAGTAAGTTCACTGACATTTTTACCAAAATAAACTTGTGCACCTTTACCAACTCCATAAGATGACTTTCCTAAATATATATTATTTAAATATACTCCTAATATTTCATCTTTGGTCATATTTTTGTCCATAGAAATTGCATTATACATATCTCTTAATTTTCTTTTTAGGGTCTTGTCATCATTAGTTATTAAGTTTTTTGATATTTGCATTTCTATAGTACTACCACCTTGAGTAGTGTCTGTTAAAATATTATGTAACACAGATCTCACTAAAGATATTACATCTACACCCTTGTGATCATAAAAACGTTCATCTTCTATAGATACAATTGCATTCTTTAAGTGCTTTGGTATCTCATCAGTGCTTACTACTTGGCTACTAATATATTTTGATTCTAATAATTCCTTAGTTACAGGTTGCGCTCCTTTTAGTGATGACATTACAAATGCCGATCCCGCTAAAGATAGTATAACTAGTGGTATTAACATAATCACTAGCATTTTTTTTAATATTTTTCTTTTTTTAGCTTTCTTTTTATTTCTTTTAGATTTACTAACTCTAGAACTCGAATATGTTCTCTCTCTATCTATTCTATCTTTTTTAATACTTGAATTATTTGCTTTACTATTTTTTTCATAAGATCTATTATCTTGTAAGTTTCTTGTAATGTTATCACTAGAACTTACTTTTCTTCTTCTTATTTTATTTTCATTTTTGTCGTAATAACTCATTTTATCCTCCTCATTCTATAAAATTAATTATACCTTGTTATATTAAATAAATCAAAGAACAAAATTGTAAGATTAAGTTCTAATTTGAGATAAAAAATATAATCTTGTTTTATAGTTTAAGTTGAAATTATATTTTTTATTTATTTAATAAATTTACTTTTTTTGGGTATCATATATTGTAAATTGCAAAAGGAGGTATATAATATGGCTTACTTTATAACAGATACTTGCATAAGCTGTGGTGCTTGTGAACCTGAATGTCCTGTTAATTGTATTTCCGATGGAGATGATAAATACGTAATAGATCCTGAGATATGTATAGAATGTGGGGCTTGTAATAGTGTTTGTCCTGTCGATGCTCCTCAACCAGATTAAATACATAAAATAAAAGAAAAGCTTCAGCTT
>NZ_HG529364.1 GCF_000499525.1 Faecalimicrobium dakarense
TTTTATTTTATATTTATACTTTCAGTTATTTTTTCATTTTTTTCATCTTCAATATTAGAAAACTCTAAACTTATAGGGTCTTTAGTATTATGTAATGCTACTCCCATTTTTATAGTTTTAGATTCCTTAGGTTTTAAGTTACCTATGAATCCTGTAATATTGTCTTCTGAAGTACTTACAAAATACTTTGTTTCTTTATTAGCTTGATATGGATATATATCTATATTTGATAATTCTATATCATCTAAAGAATTATTCTCTACATTCATAGTCAATATAGCCGACGCATTATATTTTTTTCCAATATATATGCTTTCTTTTATTATCTTTATATCTACTACATTAACCTTTATATCTTTAGTATTAAGATTATTTATCCATATATCTTTAGTATATTTATTTTCTATGCAAGTCGATTTAGTGTAACTGCAAAGTGATATAAATATAGCTATAAAACAGGTTAAAAACTTTTTATTCATAAAATCCTCCTAAATAATTTTTTCTTATTTTATGCATAGGAAAATTTTTCATTCATAATTATAAAATTAAATTTTTTTATAATTTAATTTAATTAAAATTTCTTATTTTTTTTTGAAATTACCTATTGCTTTTTTTGTCGAATTTTGTTATTATTTATTTAAGGTTATTCCCCTAATAACCGATTATTTTACTCCCCAAATAAAATATATTCCCTAATAAACCCCTTTTTATAATATATTTTACCCCTTTATAGCCTTACTTGATCGGTTTAAAGTAAGGCTATTTTTTCATATTTTTTTATTATTCCTCTAATAACGCTGTATCCCTTTGCTTTACTATCAACAAATGAATTTATTTTACCATTATCTATAATATTCCATACATCATTTTCTTTATAAAGTTCTAATTTAACACTATCCCCTAATACCCATGAAAAGCTGTTTTTGCTTATTTTATAATAATTCCAATCTAAGTTGTTATTAACTAAAGATAGTTCATTCATTATTTCTAATACATTATCATATCTTTCCTGAGGATTTACCTTTATACATTTTTCTATTATATTTATCAGTGATTTTGGTATATGAGGTAAATATTTTTTCCTAATTGGAAATTTTCCTTTTGCACAAGCTAACTTTAGGCTATTTAAATCTTTATATCTTCTAGCCTGTTTATTGTATTCTTCATTTCCATTACACATTCTGTATAATGTTGTTCCTATCTGATATATGTCTATTTTTTTTGCTTATTATAGAGTTGCTACATTGTTCTGGTGCTATATGCTTATAGTAAACATTTTTAAGTCTTGCATTTCCTAAATGATTTAAATATAGGGCTGACCCAAAATCAGTTAGTACTGCATTATCTTCATTACCTATAAGAATATTATTTGGCTTTATATCACAATGTATAATATTTCTACTATGCATATAATCTACTGCTGATAAAAAATCTAAAGAGTATTTTATTATTCTTCTTACTGATAAATTTTCATTTTGCAATAAACTATATAAAGATCCCCTTTTAAAATAAGGCATAGTAATATAAATATATTCATCATCATATGATGCTGTATTTATAGGAATTATATTAGGATGCTTTAGATTATATATTTTTTTGATTCTTCAAAGTACTTTCCGTCGTCTCTAAAATTATTTTTTGCTATTTGTTTTAACATAAATATAGATCCTAATTGCACATCTTTAACAATATAAAGTGCTGAGTTAACCCCTTCAGAATTTATTTTTTCTATTATTTCAAGATTAAAATTTGGACTTATATACACTTTTCCACCCCACAATTTGAAAGCAATTCATCTAATACGCCTTCCATTTTTACTATATTAATAGCCTCTATACCAAGGTCATCTTCTATATTCATATATGCTTTTTCTATTTTATATTGTTTTATAAGTCTAACCATAAATTTTCTTATATAATTTAATTTATCACCTATATTAAAAGATTTTGGCACTATAATTTTATCTTGTAATATATCTTTCTTCTCATATTCATATTCAAATATATTAAATTCTATTTTGTCTATAAATATATTAATATCTATAAAAACCATACACTCAACTCCTAAGAAAGATTTCTGTCTGTTATATACTATGAAAGCATTTAAAATTTAAACACTAATTGGACAAAAAAATAAGCATGAAGTTCATGCTTATCTTAATTTTCATCTTTTATTTTCAAAAATAATTTCGCTGTAGCTAATGTATCACTATCTGCTCTATGAGCATTTTTATTTTCTATATTATAATACTCACATGCCGTTTCTAATTTTTTATTTTTACCTTTATAACTTTTACTTTGTTTTAATAGCTCTAAAGTACATATATGTTTATTTATCGGCTCTAAATTCATCTCTTTAAGGTAGTAATTTAAAAATTTCAAATCAAATTTTGCATTATGAGCTATTATTGTTCTATCACCTATATAATCTCTAAATCTAGGTAGCACAGTTTCTATACCTTCTTCACCTTCAACCATTTCATTAGTTATATTCGTTATTTCAGTTATAAAGTATGGTATTATTGATTTCGGCTTTATAAGCCTTGAATAGTTTTTAACTATCTTATTGTTGATTATTTCAGTTATACCTATTTCTATTATCTCACAACCTTTATATGGATCAAGGCCTGTAGTTTCTAAGTCTACAACTACATATTCATTCATATTGTTCTCCTCAAATTGCAAATACGCATATTTAATATAATCTAATTATATCAAATATGCGTATTTATATAAACTCTTATATTTACAAACTATTATCCTATATAAGGCATTGGATTAGTATGTTTTCCATTTATCCTTACTTCAAAATGTAAATGTGGTCCTGTTGATCTACCTGTCGAACCTATCTTAGTAACAACTTGTCCTTTTTGAACTCTTTGACCAACTGATACAACTAGTTCACTATTATGTGCATATAATGTTACTTTTCCATCATCATGTTGTATCATAACTGTATTTCCGTAGCTTCCTTGTGTTCCAGAGAATATTACTATTCCATTGTCTATAGCTACTGCAGGAGTACCCTTAGGTGCTGGTATATCTACACCTGTATGTAATTTTTGTACATTTAAAACAGGATGTTGTCTATATCCATATGGAGAGCTTACTCTTGTATGTCCTGGTACTGGCCAAGATCCGCTAGATATAACACCAGTTGGCCCGCTAGTTGCCCCATCGTTTGATGATTCTTGTTTTGCTGCTTGCTCTGCCGCTAATTTAGCTGCTGCTTCTGCTGCTATTTTTTCTAATTCTGATTCTAAATCATTTTCTTCTTTTTCTAGTTCATTTTTTAATGCTTGTAACTCACTTTTGTCAGCTTGTACTGATTCATTATCACTTTGTAATTGTGATTTAAGTTCTTCTTGCTTTTGTTTTTATTTTCTAATTCTTTTTCTTTACTTTCTACTGCTACTTTGTTATCATCTAACTCTTTTAATAATACTTTATCTTGTTCTATAACTTGCTGAACTATATAGATATTATTGAAAAAGTCTGACAAAGATGAACTACTTAAAATAACTTTTAAGTATCCCATAGAATAATTATTATTTATAGCCTTTAATCTTTTTCCTAAGGCTTCTTCATTATCTTTTATATTATTTTCTAAAGTTTTAATTTCTTCTTGTGTACTATTTATTTCTTCATCTAATTTGTTTATTTCTTCATTAGTTTTTGAAATATTAGCTTCTATTTGTACTACTTTCTCATCTAAATCTTTTATTTTATTTACTATAGTCGTTTGTTCTTGTCTATTTTCATTTAATTTTTTATCTAAATTATCTTCTTTATTGTCTGCATATATAAAGTTTGTACTAACTACTACAGCACATACCGTTATTAATGATACTATTTTTTTCACTCAATTTCCCCCTATTATCTATACTTTTAAATGTTTCTTAACCGATAATACACTTCCAAGTACTCCTATGCTTATTCCTGTTATAACTAAAACTGCTATAAGGGACATAGATATACTAGTTAAAGGAAGTGCTACATTTCCTACAACTTTACTTATAATAGATGTAGTTTTTTCTAATATATATCCATACATTCCAACACATGCTCCTACGGCTAAAAGCGATCCCATCATTCCTATCGTAAATCCTTCTACTATAAATGGCGCTATTATAAATCCATTACTAGCTCCAACGTATTTTATTATTTGTATTTCTTCTTTTTTACTGTAAACTCTGCTTTTTATTGTGTTTGATATTATCACTAAACATATTAGTAATAATGCAATAATTATTATTGATCCAAATTTTTTAACCATATTTGACATACTTAAAAAGTTTTGCATTATATCTTGATTATATTTAACCTCTTCAACTCCACCTAATTTTGATATTTTAGATGATACTGTCTTTAAGTTATCTGGATTATCTATTGTTACAAGATAAAAATCATTAAGAGGATTTTCTACACCGTCTAGTAGGTATGCTTCTTCTCCCCAACTTTTTTTCATATCGTTAAAAGATTTTTCTTTTGTTTTATATTCTACCTCTTTTACACCTGTTATTTTACTTATATCTTCTTTAATTTTTGCTTTTTCTTCTTCACTTATATTAGCTTCCATTGAAACTCTTACTTCATTTATTTCATCTTTAGCAAATTGAATAAATTGATTTATATTTAAAACTATAGTAAATACTATACCTAGTATAATCAAAGCAGACGTTACTGATATTACAGATATAAAACTCATAGTTTTGTTGCTAAAAATTCCTTTTATTCCTTGTTTTAAACTATATAAACACTTAGACACTAACTTCATATAAATCCCTCTTTGTATCTTTGACTATTTTTCCTTTTTGAATTTCTACGATTCTATTTGGAAATAATTTTAAAATTTCTATATCATGAGTTGCCATTATAACAGTAACTCCTTCTGCATTTATGTCACTTAATAAATTTAATATACCTATTGAGTTATGTATATCTAAATTTCCAGTACATTCATCTGCTATTATTATAGAAGGTTTATTTACTATAGCCCTTGCTATACCAACCCTTTGACATTCTCCACCTGATAACTCAGCTGGATATTTATTGTATTTATCTGCAATTCCAACCTTTTTTAATACGTCCATTACTTTAGGTTTTATCTCACTAGGGTTTGTTCCTACTACCCTTAAAGCTATCTCCACATTTTCAAATACTGTTTTTTCATTTAATAATTTAAAGTCTTGAAATACTACTCCTAGATTTCTTCTATAATTATGTATTTTATTAGTTTTTAATTTTGTAATTTCTTCTCCTAAGACAGAAAGTCTTCCTGATGATATTTTTTCTTCTCTAGTCATTAGCTTAAGTAAAGTTGATTTTCCTGCGCCTGAGTGACCCACTAAAAATACAAATTCTCCTTGCTTTATACCTAAGTTTATATTATCTAATGATTTATTACCATCGGCATAGACTTTATCCACATTAGTAAATTTAATCATTTATACCACTCCATTATACTTTTTTCTTGATTTTTGTCGTTATTTTTTTCTTTATTATTCAATTATACCTAATTATAACATTTTTTGTAACCTTTTTGTAACTTTAAATCGAAATTTTATTTTTCTGCAAACTTTGATACTATATAAATAACCCTAGATAACATTTTGCTATCTAGGGTTATTTTTATTTTTCATACTATTCTAGTTAGTTTTACCTTTTGTCTTATCCCTATAGTTATAGGAACTTTTTCTACTTCAACGATACTAGTATCTATTCCAAACCATTTTTGAGGAGATACTGTTATCTTCTTTATAAATACCTTAAGACTCATTGCAAAATTATCCCATCTTGAAAGGTTACTTTCATTAGATAAAGTTTCTTCTAATATTACAAATTTAAAATCTCCTACATTTTTATCAGTCCCAGTATTTATCATATAATCTTTAGGATTAAATTTTAATTCTCCTGTTAATATTAAATCTTGAATTACATCTCTTAAAAATACATTTATCTTTTGACTAACTCTAAATCCTAAATTAAATTCTATACTAAATATTTTATTAGGTTCTATTGTATATACTCTATAATCCATAGTATGTGGCTCATCGGTTACCTTTACATGAATAAACCAGTAGTATCTTGAACGTTTTGGACATTTGTTAAATATAGAGTATAATATTTTATTTTCTACATATTTTCGATCATTAGATTGAGTTAAATATATTGTATGAGTAGAGTATATGGCACTGTTGTGTCTTTTTCTATAGCTTTAAATTTATCTAAGTGATCTGATATTTTACTAAACTGCACATATTTTTTCTTTATAGTAACCCCATGTATCCATATGTACATAATAAATATTATTATTAATCCTATTAATAAAGTTATATATCCACCCCTAAAAAATTTGAATAAGTTAGAATATAAAAAGCTTATTTCTATACAACCAAAAACAACTAGAACAAATATAGATATAATTGGTCTTTTCTTATTATATCTTTCATACTGTGATAATAATATAGTTGTCATAAGCATAGTTACAGTAATCGCAAGACCATATGCTGCTTCCATATTTTCTGACTTTTTAAAGTATAATACTAATAATATACAGCCAATACCTAAAGAGTAGTTTATTGCTGGTATATATATTTGTCCTTTTTCATCATTAGGATATCTAACTTGTAATCGTGGAAACAAATTTAGTTTTATTGCTTCTGATATTAATGTAAATGAACCAGTAATAAGTGCTTGACTTGCAATAATAGCTGCTAATGTTGCTATTATAACACCTGGTATAATAAACCATTGTGGCATTATTAAGAAAAATGGATTTTCACTTATTAATTCTCCTTTTCTTGAAATTAGCCATGCCCCTTGTCCTAAATAATTAAGCACTAAACATGTTTTTACGAAAAACCATGTGTAGTATATATTTTTTCTTCCACAATGTCCTAAGTCAGAATATAAGGCTTCTGCTCCTGTAGTACAAAGAAAAACCGCACCTAAAATATAAGTACTTTTAGGACTTGTAATCAATAAATTAATAGCATAATAAGGATTTATAGCCTTTATTATTTGATGATAGTTCATTATATTAACAACTCCGAATATAGCTAACATGGAAAACCATATAAACATAATCGGTCCAAAGAGTTTACCAATTTTAGTAGTCCCAAATTTTTGAAATGAAAACAAAAATATTAATATACATATAACTATTATTATTATCATTTTTGTGCTTAATGGGAATATTAATCTTAAACCTTCAATAGATGTTGTTACTGTAACTGGTGGTGTAATCATTCCATCTGCTAAAAGTGCAGCTCTTCCTATAACTGCCGGTATCATTAGCCACTTAGCTCTTTTTCTTACTAATGTATATAAAGAGAATATTCCTCCTTCTCCATTGTTGTCTGCTTTAAGAGTTAACATTACATATTTTATTGTTGTCTGCAAAGTTAATGTCCAAAAAACTAGCGACACTCCTCCTAATACTAGATCAGTAGATGCATATCCTCCATTAGTTGATAATATTGTTTTCATAACATAAAGAGGCGATGTCCCTATATCCCCATACACAATACCTAGTGCTACTAAAAGTGATGCCATGCTTATTTTTTACTACTACTCATAATATTGCTCCCCTTTAAATAAAATTTACTAATAAGTCTAGTTTGTATTTATTAAGGCTTATCTTATCTATCTCTGTATTATATTATGTTTTATTTGATCAAATATTTTTATTTTATCTAGTTAATCATATTATCTTTATGTACTTAATTTTTTCAGCTGAATTTTATTTAAATTCCATTATACTCCTTTTAAAAAAAATCAACATATTTTTAATTTAAAATTAACAATAAATTAACTTTTTACTATATTAGAAACTTATTTTTATATAAATAAAAGAAGCTAATCTCTATTTTAAGATAGCTTCTAATTTTTTTAGTATTTTGTTTTTTTCTTCCCTTTTTCTCCCGCTAAATAAACAAGTCCATTGCCTTGCACTGCTCTTGAATAATCTAACACTTTCGTATGTTTAATTAATTGAGCGTATAGCTCTCTTTGATTTAAATTTCTTTGAAATTCTTTTTTAGACCAGTTTTTAAGAAGAGCTAAACTTCCACTTACATGCGGAGTTGCCATGCTTGTTCCACTTAGTATAGCAAATTGATTATTTGGATAAGTTGATAATATATTTACACCTGGTGCAACTACATCAACAGCTAAATTTGCATTACTAAAGCTTGCAGGAACGCCTCTTTTATCAACTGCTCCAACTGATATTACATCTATATATGCTGCTGGGTAAGAGTATTCAAAGTCGTTAGAATTTCCATCTCCATCATTACCCGCTGCACATACAACTAAAATATGTTTATTTATAGCTTCTTTTACTGCCTTTTCTAACTTTTCACTATTTTGTGACATCCCAAGTGACATTGATATTATATCTACATTTTTTTCAATAGCATAATTAATAGCATTTACTACCCAACTTAATTTACCTGACCCAGTTTTATCTATCGCTTTTAGTACATAGATTTGAGCATTAGGTGCTACTCCAACTATTGTATTGTTTCCTCCATTAGCAGCTATAGTGCCAGTTACATGAGTCCCATGTCCAACTCTATCTATAACTATATCAGGATTTTTCCCATCTTCATCAGTAAAGTTTCTAACTCCTATTATATTATTTTTAAGACTTTCATGATTAATATCACATCCAGAATCTATTACTGCAACCTTTACACCTTCTCCCATTTGAGATTCTCCCCATATAGTTTTAGCTTTTATCATATCAACTCCATATGGAGCTTTTGTATCCTTTCCTCTAACTTCTCTATCTAAAGTAAATGGAATTAACTTTATAATTAAATCTTCTTGTTTAATTTTCAATATAATCACTCCAAACTTGTTTTATATTTAATTATATATATTTGAATTGATTATTGTGAATGTTACCTCTTTTTAAATATCTTTCAATATTTGCTATTATATTCTTTTCATCACTATCATTTATATCTATTCCATATAAATATAAATCTTCTTCCCCTTCTACTTTATACACACCTTGTACTATTTTTTCGTCTTCTATAACTACTTCTAATTTAGATTTAAGGGGTAGATAATAAGTACCTATTTTTTCTTTTTTATCTTCATTCCATTCACCAACATATTTATATGTATCACAAGTATATGTACCTATCCCACATCTTTTTCCTTTTTTAAAGTCCCCTTCATAAATACTTTTGTCACTATATGTATATCTACCTATTCCATCAAACAAATCATCTTTAAATTCACCTTCATATACTTCATTTGCTCTAGATTTATATATACCCTTTCCCCTTTTTAATCCATATTTAAATTCGCCTTCATATATTTCCCCATTAGCTTCTGTATAACATCCATAACCATGAAATACATTATCTTTAAACTCCCCTATGTATTTACTTCCGTCTTTGTATTTATACTCTCCTTTTCCATTTATCTTTGAGTCCTTAAATTCGCCTTCATATACATCTCCATTTGATTTTATTAGCTTACCTTCTCCGCACTGCAGATTATCTTCCCACATACCGCTGTATCTACTACCATCTTTATAGTATAATACTCCTTTACCATTTTTCTTATTATTTTTAAAATAACCTTTATATATATCTTTATTGGTATGAGTATACATTCCTAGCCCTTCAATCATCCCATATTTAAAATCTCCACTATATACAGCTCCGTTATTGTATATGTATTTTCCTACACTATGCATCATGTCATCTTTCCATAATCCTTCATATCTTTCTTTATTTGAAAATATACATACTCCAAATCCATTTTTTTTACCATTTATTAGTTCTCCTTTATACCTATCTCCATTATTATAATTTATTATTTTTTCTCCATTTAAGTTATAGTCTTCTTTATAATCATACTTATCTTTTTTAAGTTTCA
The DNA here is from genome assembly GCF_000499525.1 of Faecalimicrobium dakarense. Classification (GTDB taxonomy): domain Bacteria; phylum Bacillota; class Clostridia; order Peptostreptococcales; family Peptostreptococcaceae; genus Faecalimicrobium; species Faecalimicrobium dakarense. The sequence continues at coordinate 9,900 of NZ_HG529364.1, forward strand.
ATTTTTCTTCTATGTTGACTTTATAACCTTCTAAGCTACCTCTTGACATATTTTTTGGTTTATTCTTTTTAAATGTAATAATAAACTTTATTAAAATAGTTACTATAAATATAGCCCATAAACAAATAAATACTTTTAATATAATAGTCAGATAATTCAAAATTTGTTCCATAATTTAATTTACCACCTTTCTATATATAATTTATATTTAGTAACTACTAGCTTTAGACTAATTCATATATAATTTAAAAGCTGCTAATAAAATAATTTTATTAACAGCTCTTTTCTAAGAAGTCTCTACAATTTATATTTTCATAACTTAAATCTTCATCAAATAAGTTTATAATATTTTTAAGCTCTTCTTTGTATTCAGTTTCATCTAATTTATAAAGCATCAAATCTTCTAAAAGATCTTTCATATCAAGATAAAAATTTTCTAATAGATACATACATCCTATATTTATATCTTTTATTTTTTCTAAAATATCTAATTTCTTATTTATATCCCTAAGCACGTCTATATTATAAATATCGATATCCTTTATCGTTTCAACATATAACCTTATAGTCTTTAATACTTCAATAGACATATCTAATTCATTATAACTTCCTTCATTTTTATAAAAATATTTTTTATATTCTTCGAATTTTTCTTCTAAATTTCCATTAATTATACTAAATGGTGGTTTAACTATATCTTGTATTACTAATATATTTCTAATATCTTCGTTATTCTCTAGTGCATTATCTAATATATACAAATTATAAGCATCGTATAAAGGATCATGTGCATCACCTAAAAATTCAATATTAGCACATCCCAATAAATTTTTTAAAGAAATATAATTCATACACCTTATTCCACTTGATAAATACTTATCCTTTACATCTACAAATAAATTTCTAATATTATTTATAAAACGTGGATGGTTGTGTTTCTTTGCACTTTTTTTATCAGTATTATTAAAACATGTTAAATCTAAACTTCCAAATGTATATATGCCCTCAATTTGAGAAAATGTCCCTAACCATTTTTTAAATTTCCTCATAACTATCTCATAAGTAGGTGCTTTTATTAAATCCTCTTGAGTTATGTGAGTTAGTTCTTCTATATGTGGATATATATGCATGTTTCCAACTGGTTTTATTAAAGATTTGAACTCCTCTATTTCTCCAGTATCTGTATCATACTTTATTGCACCTATGGCTATTATATCTGCATCTAGCATGTCTCTTTTACCTTTCGAACTTGGCATGTTCATTTCAAAGTCTATATATATTTTTTTCAATATAAACTCACCCCTTCTAAGTACATCTAATTATATTCTATCATTTTTGTTTATACATAGTAAAAAAACCGTTGAATTTTTCATCAACGGTCTTATAATTTAATCATTTATTCATATTTTTCCATAAAAGAATGCTTAACTCCATCTTCTTGCCATCCTAAAACTGAATCTATATTGACATTTTCAGCTGCTTTAAATATAGATTTTTCTACATCTTTAAATTGCGGCTCTAAGCTCTTTATTAAATCTTTTATTTCATATCTCTTATTACCAGTCTTTTTAGCTGCAACCATACAAGCACAATTTAATGGCCATATACCACTATTTTGTATAAATTTTACTATATGTTCTTCTCTTATATAGTAAAGAGGTCTTATTATTTGTATTCCATCAAAGTTTGTAGAATTTAATTTAGGTAACATGGTTTTAAAGTTTCCAGCACATAATAAATTAAGCATAGTTGTTTCTATAACATCATCATAGTGATGTCCAAGTGCTAGCTTATTACATCCTAATTCTTCAGCTTTAGAGTATAATGCTCCTCTTCTCATTCTAGCACACATATAGCAAGGATAATCCTTCGCTATTTCATCAGCTATTTCAAATATTCTTGAATCAAATAAATGTATTGGTATATCTAAATATTCACAGTTATCTACAAGTAGCTTTCTAATATCTTCATGATACCCCGGGTCCATTGCGATAAATTCTACTTCAAAGTTAACTTGTCCATGCCTTTTTAATTCTTGAAACATTTTTGCCATAAGTAAACTGTCTTTTCCGCCAGATATAGCTACTGCTATTTTATCTCCTTCTTCTACTAGTTTATAATCTCTTATAGCCTTTATAAATTTTGACCATAAATGTTTTCTATATCTTTTTATTATGCTTCTTTCTATTTCTTTTAATGGCTGTCTTTCATCAAAAGGTACTATAATCTCACAGCCTTTTCCTGCTAATTCACTCATTTTATCACCTCATTATTATGCAAACATGCAAATTATTTTATCATATATTCTATTCTTAGTTCAAGTGATACCTAAATTAATCTATTATTATTTATTTTATATGATTATTATTTGTAAGTTAAAAGATATTCATCCTTTTAGGAACAAAATTTGCTTGTACGAATAATATATATTAGATAATTATTATCTAACTTTTAAAATAGGAGGAATATTCAATGCAAAATGACAACAGGGGAGTTTCTCAAAACTGTGGATGTTCTCTTGCAAGACCTTATGTAAATGACCAGGTATTTACAAAAATGTTTAATCCTTGTGGTGCATTACAACATGGAACATTATTTCCAGAATTATATTTATGGGAGTCTTTAATGTATAACAAAGACCTGTATTCTACACCTATAATAAAAAGATCTGGAGGTAAAAGCAATGAAAAAAGAATCTAGAAGAGAGCTTATATTAAAGGTACAAGAATTAGGATTTGCATGCTTAGATATGAATCTATATTTAGATACACATCCAGAAGATCAAAAAGCTGTAAATACTTTTAATTCATTAAGTAAGCAATTTATGCAAGCTAAATGTGCTTATGAAAGTAAATATGGGCCACTAACAAACTTCGGTCATTCAATAAATAATTGTAATACTTGGCAATGGGTTTGCCAACCTTGGCCTTGGGATAGAGAAGTAAATTATTAGACATCAAAACTACTGGGAGGATTAATTTTTATGTGGATATATCAAAAAACTTTACAGCATCCTGTTAACCTTAAAAATGGGGATTTACAAATGGCTAAGTTTCTAATAACTCAATTTGGGGGGCCAAACGGAGAACTAGCTGCTGCAATTAGATATTTAAGTCAACGTTATACTATGCCTACTGGAAAATCTCGTGCACTTTTGACTGATATCGGTACAGAAGAACTTGCACATGTTGAAATGATAGCTACTATGGTTTATCAATTAACTTATGATGCTACTCCAGAACAATTAAGAGCTGCTGGGCTTGGTTCAAATTATGCTCAAAATGGATTTGGAATATTTCCATCAGATGCTAGCAATAAATAAACCCATCATTAAGACAGGTTTATTTTATCAAATCAGATACATAGTGTCAATGTATTTAGTACAAGTTTAATTGTATATTTATTTCATCAAAAGTTATTACTATCTTCTCAATCAACTCTTGCAGTATAACCTTCTTCTTTTCATTATTTGATTTCTCAAATAAATTTTCAAAATCCTTGTATTTATCTAATAAATATAAAGCATTGCTAGTTGTGTTTTTTAATGTTTCCAACTCTTTCTTATAAACTTCTAACTGCTCTTCTAATTCTTTTATTTCTATATTTAATTTTTTTATCATATTACTAGGTATATTTATATCTACATTACTTTCTTCCATAAATATTTTTTCAATTACATTCATAGCCTTATCTATCGCTTTATTTTTCTTATTAATATTCTTATTTATTATATCAATATTATTTACTATAGCAGTTCTATCACTAGTTATTTCTTCATTATATTTTTTTTCTAATGTTTCAATAGATATGTTGTTCATTATAGACCTTATATTATCTAATAATAATGGCTCTATTTTAGTACTATTGAAATTTTTTGTTATTTTGGCTTTGATATTTTTGCAATGCTTACATCTATATGTATGCACCCTTCCATCCTTAGTGCTTACATAATCAATAGTTAACTTTCTTTCTATTCCGTCTTCACATCTATGGAATAACAGACCTTCAAATAATATATTGGTTCTATTAGTGTATCTATTTGTACCTCTTGTGTTTCTTGATTTAGCACGTTCTTGTGCTTTATTAAAAATAATATCACTCACGATTTGCAACTCTGGAAAATCTAATAACTCACCTTGATATTTCTTTTTTCCAATATAGATCGGATTATATAATACACTAAACACTTTTGATATAGTCCACCTTTCACCACGTTTTAATATATTATTTTCTTCCAATAACTCCATAGTTCTCTTACATCCATAGTTAATATAATTGTCAAATATAAAAGTAACTACTTTACTTTCAACTTCATCTATTACAAGTTTTTTATCAATTACTTTATATCCAAAGTTAGGTACTCCACCAGTATATGCATTTTTTTCTATAGTTGCTCTTAATCCATTTTTAACTCTAAGACTTGTTTTTTTACTTTCATAATTTGCAGTCCAGAACTTTATAGCTTGAATTAATTCAGATGTATCATTATCTTCATTTAAAAGACCTTCTGTAACGGAATAAACTTTTACATTTTGTTCGTTCATAATAGTCATAAATGAAAGTATCTCTAATCTTCTTCCTAATCTATCTTGATTAAATACTATAATACATTCTAATTCTTCATTTAAAGCCATTTGTATCAGTTCCTGCAATCCTTCTCTATCTTCTAACTTTGTCTTATATCCAGATACACCTTGTTCCTCTATTGTTTTATGAACTGTTATATCGTTCTCTTTTACATATTTAGCTATACCACTCTTTTGACTCTCAAAGTCTTGCATATCGGTCGATACTCTAAGTAGCACTACATTCTGCTTCATCTTCTGCACCTTCTTTTTCTAATTCTTTTATTATATCTATAAATATATCACATAATCTATCTTTATCAACTTTGTTTTCACCATAACTAATGGTTACTTTCATATCTTCTATTTTCACTCTTTTCATAAACTCAACTCCTTACTATTACTTATGACAAACCTAATTTTTTAGTGTTAGTCCATATAATGCAGAAATAGATGAAAATGTAAAATAAAAGATGCTATATTTTCTCTTTATATTTTAGCGAATGACTTATTGTAATTTAATCTTTAGTCTTATTTATTAAATTTTATAAATTTCTTTTAGTCATTAAAATTTTAATTTTATTTAATAAAACATACTTTTATTAATATTTTAAAGGACTATATCTCTATAGTCCTCTATATTTGTTACTTATTAAAGTGTTTATTTATTACTTTAAATTCCCATTGCATTCTAGTTGTGTGCATACTTGTTTTACTTCTGAAGAAATCTACTTCCTCGTCTATACGTTCACTGCTCCAGTATGGGAATCTTTGTCTTAATATCTCATGTGCATACTCTCTAAATATTTTAGCATTCCCTTGTATTGTAGGATTGCAATTTAAAGCCTTATGCATTAGTAGAGAACCAGTTGTACAACTTATATTTTGTATTGTCTCATATGGTGACTTTTGAAAACTTAAAGCCATTGCTAATACTGCTTGTCTTTCGTTTCTATTTAATTTTTTTACACTCTTTACAACTTCTTCTGGTTGTATCATTACTTTGTTTTTCATCTTTTGTTTAATTCCTTTTTCATTATAGTATTTATAGGATAAGGTGATTAATACTCTTATTTGTTCCTATGTATATATATAATGTTATTGCTCAAGTAAATGTAAAAAAAATTAAATAAAAAATATTTAATTTTTTATTTAATAACTCAAATCATGATATTATATATTCTAGTTAACTTATCAAAACGAAATTTTTCCGATACCCCTTTTATTCTTATAAATAGAGAATATTTTTTTCTTCACCCACTACAAACTCGCAAAAGATGCCTATATAAAAAACACCTCATTTATGAGATGCTTTTTTATTTCTATTTTTATACTATATATCATATATTCCTAAACTAATACATAAAGCATTGTCTATTGCTTCCATATCTTTAACATTTATATGATCTATATATTCATATAGTCTATGTTTATCAACCGTTATTAGTTGTTCTAACATAACAACAGGAACTGATTTATTTATAACTCTGTAGCCATCTGATAATATAATGTTAGTTGGTAATTTTGTATTACTCCTTTTAGTTGATATAGGGGAAACTATAACTGTATTTGAGTATTTATTTGCAATATCATTTTGAACAACAACAACAGGTCTTCTACCTTTTGCTACTCTACCATCAGATATATAATCTGCCCAAAATATATCTCCTTTTTTGATATCTTGAGTTTCTTTCTCTTGATCTTGAGTTTCCTCCTTTTTGCCTTGAGTTTCTTTTTCTTGATCTTGAGTTTCTTTTCTTTTATACTCTTATATTCTTTGTTATATTCTTCTACTAACTCTGATAATTTTTCAGATTGATTAACAACTTTATTATCTAACTCAGAAATTTTATTATGAACTTGTTCAGAAATCATCTTAACATTATCTAAAATTTCTGAATTTCGTTTGCTCTCTCCATTGGTTTTTATACTTTCTGAAACAGAATATGCTATTGCAACTATTGCTAATGCAATTGATACAAAACCACTACTAATAGATATCAAATCCGTTATAAATATAGATTCATCTTTTTTAATATATGTAATCAATGTTAATAGTCCAATTATTATTAGTATTAAAATACATATAACCCAGTATATATTCACTCTAAATAATTTTTCTTTATTGTCATTATTCTTTCCCATTATATTCCTCCTAACTTGTGCCTTTATTATACCTTAGTATAGCAATTTAGGAAATAATTATTATTTCTATTTGAGACTTGGTGTATAACTATACTCAGTAATAAAGTCATTTTTATTATTACTTTATCACTGAATAACTCTCTTCAATCAATATTTTTTATATAGTATCCTTTAACTTATTTATTTTCTGACTCTTTTAGTTTTTCTAGCATCTATATATAATCTGTATAAATTATATATGATTCTTTTATACCTTGTTCTTTTATAATTCCACTTATTAACCTTATTTTACTTTAAGTTCTTCTAGTGTTAAGTCATTGATATGTTTTATATCTAATTTTTATATGTTTGTATTATTCGTAAAGTCTTGTTGTTCATCTTCTTCATACTTTTTTACAAGTTTATAGAATGTAGTTCTTTTAAGCCCTAAACTTTCCATAGTTACTTTTGCAGTTTGATTTCCTTGTTTCCAATTCTTATATTCTTGCTCAAAGTTATAAGGATATTCTGCTTTGGGTCTACCTAGATGCCTACCTTCTGATTTAGCTATTGCAATTCCTTCTGCTTGTCTTTGTTTTCTAAAGTCTGTTTCTTGTTGTGCTACATAACTTAGTACTTGTAATATTAAATTGCTTATAAAGTCCCCTAACAAGTCTTTATGCTGTCTTGTATCTAGTAATGGCATATCTATAACAACTATATCTGCACCTTTTAAAGTTATTTCGTTCCATAATTCCATTACTTCTTTATAATTTCTTGATAATCTATCAATTGATTTTATAACTACTAAATCACCTTCACCAACTACTTTTAATAGCATTTGTAAATTGGGTCTATCTGTATTAGTTCCGGTTGCCTTATCTATAAGTTCTATAGCATTAACTATATTATTGTTTTTATTAAATTCTTCCATAGATTGTATTTGTCTAACTTCATTTTGTTCCTTAGTTGATATCCTTATGTAATTAAATACTTTATTCATTTATTTTTACCACCTTTTTAATCTGATTATGAACTTAGTATACATCTCGTATTCGTAAATATCAATGTTTTTTACGAATATGTTTATAATTCTTTTTAAACCTTTACGAATATATTTATTTTTATAAATATGGCTTTATAGCTATATTCTTAATCTTAGCTATATGTATTTGTAATCGTATACCTTTACGGAATCTTTTTATAACCTAATATGGGTATAGTCAGGGTTTTGCAGATTTTACACGTTAAGGAGTATTTTAGAGTTTAGGTTTCAATAGTGGTTACTCTATTGAAACACTTATTAAATTAAGTAAAATCAATACTTTGAAGTGTATCATAAGACTTCTATTATAATAATCTTTTTATAGTACGAATAACTTAGTATTTTATTATATTTATAAAAAGTGTTAAAATCTTCAAACCATTGGAAATACTAACTTAATTTTGCTTAGCGTGTAAAATCCGTATTTTCCTGACGCTACCCCTAATATGCCTATTGAATTTCTAAAAGCCTTAGAATATCTTATGTTTATCAATTTTGTAAGCTTTTTAAGTTCTAAAAGTTAGGTTTCATTGCAATATAAAAGCACCCTATTTCTAGGATGCTTATTTCTACAATTTATTTTAAAAATTTATTTAGTTGATCTCTTGTATTATTTTTATATCCATATGTATCATGAAATAACTTATGACAAGTCTTACAAAATGTTATACCGTTAGCTATATCAGTTCTTAAATCCTCATGCTCCATATAATTAACTATATGATGTGCATTTAAATTTCCACCTTTATCATCACCACAATATTTACATGTATAATTATCTCTTTCATATACTGACTTTCTTCATAAGTAATATTCATAGCTTTTTCTTTGAGTAATTCTATCATCCTCTGTCATATTCGGATTATAATTAGGACTATTCTCTCCACTATATTTAATACCATAACCTTTTCTTGCACATTCTTTTGAGCAATATACATCTTTTGTATACTTCAATCTAGATTCCCATATCTTAAATGATTTATTACATATAGGACAACTATGATCTGTCTCCTTACTTCTTCCTTTTTCTCTATTATAATCTTCATAACATTCTCTTGAGCAAAATACATGATTACCTCTATTTGCAGATCTAATTCTCTGAAATGCTTTGCCACATTGTTCACATGTAAATTCACCTCTATCATAGTTAGGATTATTTTTACCTATAAAGAATTGTCCTATATTTTCTTTATAGCATTCATTTGAGCAAAATATATAGTTTTGTTCTTTTACTCGACTTGGTACAACCCAAATTTCATCCCCACAACCATCACATTCGTACAAAATCCTATTATAGTTAGGATTACCATCACCTAACATTAATATTTTTAAATGCTCCGTTCTACAGTCTTGATTACAATAATAGTTTTCTTGATTTTCAAACTTAGAATTAACTATTTCTATATTTTTATTACAGTAGCTACAATTTACTTTAACTCTGTTTCTTCTTGCAATCCCTTGACATTCATTACTACAAAATCTAGTTTTTTTGGTTTTTGTAGTAAAGTATTTTTTGCAGATTTCACATGTTTTAGAATATGTAGGTCTAAGATTGCGTCTACATTTTTTACATTTATTTTCATATCCATCTTTTATATTTGTACTTTTATCAAAATTATTAATCATTAATTTTTTATTACAAGATTTACATATCTTAAATTCCATAATTACTACCCCTATATGTATTTTTCTAAGATTTTTACTTTTTTCCAATGATATTATTGTCTTATTGTTTCTAAACTTTTTAACATTTCATTAGCATCAAGCAACATTTTATAAAACTCATAACAATCTATTTCTTTAGAATCTAGAAGTTGCTTAATTTGTTCTGTTTCTTCAAGCAAATCTATATTTTCAATAGGCTCGCCATGATATAAGTAAAAATGTATTTTAGATTCTATGTTGGCGAATACTTTCCAATGTTTTTTATATTTGTTAAACATATCATAACTTGCTAAACCCATTATTGTATCTAGTAGTTTATCTATTTCTTTTAAATTTTTCACAATATCCCCCTTAATTTTATTATACTTCTAAGGATAGAATATCACACTAAAAAAACTTGTCAACCCTAGTGATTGCAACAACAAACACCAAACCAGATATCTTTTTATATAGTATTTTTTAGCCTTATCTATGTTATAATAAAAAAAGAACTACATTCTTTTGGACTAGAGTGGAGTTCCATAAATGGGTTATTTTTTGAACTTGATCTTTATATCAAGTTTAAAGCCACTCTTTCGCACAGAGTGGCTTTTCCTATGTATCATATAAATAGAAATTTAATTTATGCTTATAGCTATTAGTAATCTAATATAAATCCGGTGTGATGATTCATCTAGTTATCGTGGGGTAGGTGGCTTTTAGCCACTTCGGCTTTACTTGTTCATAGTAGCTATCGCTACTATTTCACTTGTAACTCCTCCCCCACACCCCCTCCTTGCCTCGTTCAAAGTCGCTCGCCTCCGGCTCTCGATGTGTATTTTTATTTTTTTGTTTATACAATAAATAAAAAATTTCAATGAAACCTGCATATAGTAAATATATCTATTACAGTCTATACACACCTTATTGCAGTTTAATTAGTTTTTTCTGTATAAAATATAATATTATATATATATTATAGTGTAATATATACACTTTTTACGCTATTATTCTTTAACTATGAAGTATATTATAGGTATTGTGTTTCCAACCTTTTTACCTTTACCTTTCATAACACTGTATCCAAATTCATTAATATATTCTTTAAAAGCTTTATCACCTAAAACTCTGCCATTTCTACTATCTTTAGTGTCCCATTCAACTCTGAAATATTCTCTCAAGTTTTTATATTGCTCTTTATTCATACTTCTACCTTTTAATTTATTAAGGTATACTGGAATCTCTTCCATAGCAGAGTGTTTTTTCTGTAATTTACTTTTTTCAACTTCTATTATTGTTATGTTCTTATAATACTTTTTTAAGTTATCGTAAAAGAAAGTAACCATTGTAAACTCCTTTATTTGTTCCAATACACCGTTTATTATATCTAACTTGCAAGCTACTTTTTGTATTTGGCAATAATTAGGATGTATTTCTATCACGCCTTTATCTGTTATAGTTACCATAAAAGGAAAATCCGTGTTTCTTTTTGAATTTTTCCATATCCTTAAACCTTCAACATATGGATTTTTATAATCTCTAATAGCTATAATATTATTATTAATTTCTAATATATGTTTATCCCAAAACTCATTAAATGATAAGTTTTTATAATCTTTGTAATAATTGATAGTTCTATCACATTTACTCTTTATTGAAATCAATTCATCTTTATTATGAGATATTATATATACATTAGTTCTATCATTTATATTATTTGGATTATGTCTTTTTCTACCTATAAATTGTTGCATCTGTACAAAATCATATTGATTAAGTAGTATAATATGCTTAAGATCTTCCATTTTGAAGTTTATACCATTGTCTATAGCGCTATTAGCTACTATGCCTAACATCTCATCATCATAGAATCCTTCTTTCTTTAAGACCGCTTTATATCGTCTTGACATTTCACTATCTTCAATAAACCCTTTACCTTTTTGTTCCCATTTAGAATATAAGAATCCTACTAATCTATTATCATAAGAATATTTATTAGAATATTCTTCTATCTTATCTTTTGAAAATCTCTCATTTACAAATATTACAAACTTCTCATTATAAGGTATATTTTGCATGACATTATCTAATGTATCATTAGTAACCGTTATATCTAGTCTATCATTGAAACCTAGATCCATACTTTCTTCTAAACTCAAGACTTCATTATAAATCTCTCTACCACCAAGCTCTATATCTTTAATAACATTCATATAACCTTTAAGTTCTTCTGTCGTAGCACTAAGGAATAGAGTTGTATTATCTACTGAATGTTCTATAAATTTATTTAAAGTGAATTGAGTTGTATTATTCCAACTGTCATTTAAGAAATAATGACATTCATCTGCTATTATTAACTTATATTTTTCTAAAAAGTTAATATCCTCTAAGAATTTCTTAGTTACCGATTGATACGAAAGTATATCTATATATTTAGTTACATATTCTTCTTCTTCCATAGTTTCAAAATAAGTAGTATCTAAGTTATTCTTTAAATCTTCTTTTATTTGATCTAATAAAGCACTTCTATTAGCTAGTAATAATGCTTTCCTATCAGACGCTCCAAAAGGTTTAAATTCACCTTTAGCTATCTTTATTACATTCTGCTGTATAAAATAAGTCTTGCCAGCTCCAGTTGGTGCAGTTATTATTTGTATCCTTTCTTTTTTTTTAAATAGATCTTCTACTTGTTCTCTTGTAAATTTTTGTGATAAATATCTTTGTATCATTATCTTTGTCTCCTCTTATGCAACACTATTTATAATTTTTTAGTTCTTACTTACCTATATACTTCATATAATGCTATTAATTAAAAGAACGTAAAAAAAAGCAAT
>NZ_HG529365.1 GCF_000499525.1 Faecalimicrobium dakarense
ACTTTTTTATTGCTTTTACAATTATATTCATTATTTTTATAATGTCTTAATTATATTAATAATATTATCTACAATTAATTTATATCCTACTATATAAATTATACATATATAGTACAAATCTTTAATATACTATAATAAGAGCTTTTATAATCGTCAACCTAAGAAGTCGGCTAAATTATATAGGTTCTTTTGTTAGGGAGCATATGCTCCCTTTTTGTCCTTCGTAATACTTTATGAAATCATAAATCTTAACTAATCTATTTAAATCTGTACGGCTTGCACCTGTAACTAAGTCCATATGATTGTCTGATACCTCTTTAATGAACTCATATAATTCATCTATATCTATATATTCTTTTTTCATTCTTGGAATATTCTTCAAACAATCTTTTATACTATAAGTAGTTTTTAATTCAGCAATACTTGTCTGAGTAATCTTATTTTTCCTTAAATCCTTTTTTATTCCCTCTGTTAGATACTCTCCATAAGTAGTCTTCTGATGTTTCTTTATTGATGGGTGTAATTCTCCTTCATATCCTCGTATATACTTATGCATTGGTATACTTTGGTTATGCTTTATTATATTAGGTAATGATTCTTCTACAACGGCTTTATTATTTAATGGCTTTCCTTCAAATCCTGTATTATAAATGATATCATTAAACAGATCTCTAGCCTCAATACCCTTATAACCTTTGTACCCTAATTGCTCCATTACCCCAAAACCAACTACTGCCTCTACTTCATCTAGCCTATCATCTTCTATATCCATAAGTACATTTAGCGTCTTTGATGGACTAGACTCTAATACTACATTGTATATATCATTTTTTAACTTTTTAATAAGTCTAGGGTTATATGAAACCTTATTTTCTAACAATGTTTCATATAATATAGAAAAATCTTTTATAAATAATTTTGTCATAGAGATAGATTTATCATCTCCTAAATTGGCAAATTCATATTTTGAAACACTATCTGGCTTATCTGTATTATTCCATTCAACAAATATAAATCTATCTTCTAATTTATTAAGATTTTCTTTTGATAAACATTTAGATATTGACGTTAATATTTCCCTAATATTAGTATCTCCTATTTTATACCCCATAAAAATTATAGGATATTCTAAAAATATAGTTAATAACTTTGCTACTAAATATGCATTTCTTTCATTAAACTTTTGATAATCCTTATCATTAATAACTATGCTATTGGGATCTAAACAACACCCATGAATTTTATATATCTCACTAATACCTGTTATTGGTTGGAATAATAACTCTTCTTGACCTACATATATTGAATATTTATATCTAGAAAATATTCTTTCTATTATGCAATCATAATTTGTTGTTATTATTCCTGCAATACTTTTATCTGCAACTTCTTCTAAAAGACCAATTTCTATATCAGTACCTTCCTTAAAATCTTTATTAGATATTTCTTTAAATAAATCTGCTATTTCAATTTTTAATGGTGAACAACCACTGCTACCTACATCAGTGTACTTAGCTCTACTTTCTTTGTACTCACTCGACATATACCATTTCTTATTAAAATCACCTTCTATTAATTCTGCTATTTTAGGCTCTAATCCATTTGAATATTCACTCCTACTTGCTTCATCTTTATACATTTGATATGCAAATTCACTATCTGCTGACAACTTTGCAAAATGTTTTAATAATCCCTCCCAAGTTGGAGCACCCATATACCTTTGTGTTATACCTGAACCTACAAATAAAAATGGTGGAGCAGATACCGATTTCAATTTACTTAATATTTCACTCTTAACATTATCCATGTATAAATTCCCCTTATTATTTCCATTTTACTTATTTAATTTTATCATATTTTGTAGATTAATATTTGATTAATTAATAATTATATATAACAAAAAGCAGGTATTATATCTACCTGCTTTTTATCTCTAAACCATCTTTTGATATATTTTATGTGCATATTCTGCATCATTTAACCCTCTATGAGCATTATTGTTATAGTTGCTCCATTCATCTATACCTAATAATTCAGTTATTGCATCACCTAATTTTGCACCATCTGCTTTCATATCGTAATATTCTTTATGCCATTTTTTATACATTTCCATAGTACAATATTTTTTTCTCCTAAATTCTTTATTGTTTATTCTTTTATAGTTTTCATTTATAAATCCATAATCAAATTTTATGTTATGACCTACTAATGCTAGCTTTTCTGCAAATTCTATAAATTTAGGTAAGACTTCTTCTATAGATGGAGCATCTTGAACCATTTCATTTGTTATTCCGGTTAAATCAGTTATTTTCTTAGATATCTTTTTTGTTGGTTTTACTAACATTTCAAATGTATCAACAACTTCTCCATGCTTTATTTTTAAAGCACCTATTTCTGTAATCTCATTTGTTACTGGTGATAATCCAGTTGTTTCTATATCAAATGCAATATAATTTTGTTTATCTAAATATTTTTTTCTTCTCTTTTTAATCTGCTATTTGCCTTTTTTCTTTGATCTTCAATGAATGTTTCTAATTGCCATGATTTAGTTTCTGTAACTTTTATATTTTTTGTTCCATTTCTTTTATTTTTGGTAAATAAATACTTTCTAATTTTTCAACATTTTCAACTAGGCTTGAAGGTAGACAATACTCGGGATTGTTTAATTGCCATATAAGATGTTGCATTTCATTTAGAATTAATATATATGGTTCTTTTTCATTTATTTCATCTATTAATATTTTTATATTTTCATCTTCTGAACATGATGTTTCACCTAATTTATTAAGTATATCTTTATACTCATCTATAACTTCTTTAATATTGTGAGCATTTCTTTCAATATCTCCATAAAGTTCATTTTTCCTTTTTATTAAGCTCTCTTCATAATCTTTTAATTTTCTTTTCTCTTCAACTTCATTTAATCTTATTTGCTCTTTAATTTCTTCTATTTTTCTTTTTTCTTCAAATTCATTTTGTTTAACATGATTACAATCTTTACATAATCCATCTATTAATTTTAAAAATATCCCTTTTTTATCACATTTACTACATTGATTAAATAACCCCATAATTGCCTCCATAATTGTATGTATTATAGGTTATATTATACTGTTATTTTATTTATTTTCCAACTTGTATTCATATATAAATCTTCTATCATATTTCTTACATTTCTTAGGTTTACGTCCTACATTAACTACTTGAGTTCCAGATATTTCAAAGTTACTTTTTATTTTACCAAACTTCCATTTAGAGATATTTAAAACTTCACATACTTCGTATTTAAACATATCTAATTTAATCTGATGTTCTTTGTATATTTCCAATACTACTTCTGGAGGTTGTTCTAGTAGATGTTTTTTTAATAATTCCTTAACTTCTTTTTCTTTTAAATCTGTATATTTTTTTATACCTATTTTACCTACTATCTTTTTACACTCATTTGTTGTTATTCTATCTATAAGTTTTATTGTATCTCTTATTACAAATACATCTATTTCATTTGGTTCATAAGATTTATAATCTATATTAAATACTTCTAAGAAAATATTATATAACTTATTATCATTTTTATTATTTATATATTTTGCTTTCATTACTTCTTATTATTTTTTGACTTTCTTTTTACTCTTATTATCATTATATCCTTCTACTAGTGTAAACTTTATGCAATATTTTCTGTTCATCGTCCCTTTTCCAAACCTACATAATTTTCTATTGTAATATAGACATTTATCACATACACATCTTATAGGTTTTATTCCTTGTTTCTTTCTTTCAGTAAGTGCATTTTTTGTTCCAGTCATACTCATTCCAGTTTTTTTACTTTTCATATTACATCTCCAATCTCTATATTATCTATTTCTTTTTTATTAAGCACTCAACTATGTCCAACTATTAAATTTATACTAGCAACTATTGACATATGGTAACCTAAACTGATTATCCTTGAAGGCTTAGCTATTTGGACATAGTTACCCACGAAAACTGTGAGTAGCCTTCCAGTAATTATCCCAGTTAGGATAGGTATGTTACGACCATACAACGTTACGGACTAGTACAAGCCATACAATATCTATGTTGATAATTTAATACCTGCTACATCCAACCCCGTAGCCACGTTTTAAATGATATTGCCCTCAAATTGGACTTCCTACCCCACCTATTTTTATTTATGGCTCGTGGTTACCATTCTCACCCCTTCAATATGGTACTAGACATATTTATATGGTGTTGGGATTTGTCCTATCTTAGAACCTTACCCAAGTGTTTAGTCGGCATCACCTGTACTCTGTCGAGCCATTCGATTCGCTATCTTGGTCAAACACACTTCCTTCTAACACCTTTTCGTGGTAAAATAAAATAACCACTATTAAGTTTTATACTTAATAATGGTTTTATTTATTGTTAGCAGATGCTCAAGGTGTTCCATTTACCACTGCTTTTATAGCTGTTATGGGAAATCCAGTTACTGATTTACATGAAGATATGGCTGCTGAACAAAAAGCTCTGGCAACTTATTATCAACTTGTAAATTTAACTGATGACGTTGATATAAAAAATGTACTAAAATTCTTAGGTGAAAGAGAAATAGTTCATTACCAAAGATTTGGCGAAGCTTTAATGGATGTTTATGAATTTGAAGAAAGTCAAAACTTATTTTAATATTATCTAAATATATGTCACCATCAAAATTTAAATAAACATGTTGGTGACATACTCATTTAATAAACAAAGTATAAAAACCTCTTACAGTATATATTGGTAAGAGGTTTTTATATTTTATTTATTAAATTAAACACGATAGTTCTCCTTTGAAGTATTTATTGCATAATATTTATTTAATTATTCAAATGAATATTTCATATGAATTTATCTTTTGTATACATTCATTATTCTGTATCGTAATCTGGTGTATAATCATACTCTAATTCATTTTCGTAATCAAGGTATACTAAGTCTAAACTATTATCCATAATTTCACCTCCTAAATATTTTATAATTTCAAATATGAAAGTTCATCTAATATTCTTTCATTTTAAAATATTATATGCAATTAGTTAACTAAAATTTCCATTTGTTACGAAATTATTTTTTATTTTTAATTATGCTTTTTAAAATATAAAAACTCTACCTACTAATGTAGGAAGAGTTTTTATATACTTGATAATACTCTTACTTTAATATCTTCATTTAATACACTAAATCTTGATATATTATCTATATCCTTAACTAAGTATGATTGTAAATAATCATTTAAGACTCTCAGAGGCATATATTCATATCGATTATCAAAGTAATAATTTAAACTTTTTATATACTTTAAATAACATTTATTAATTCTTAGTTCTACATATAAAGAATCTGTGTTTTCTCTTGATGATTGAAACATCTCTTTCAATCTCATATACGCACACTGAAAATCTTTTGGTAATTCTAAACTACTTAACCTTTCATCTAAAGCTTCTTCTATACTTAAAACGGCAACTCTATTAATAAATAAATCTATATAATAGCAATTTCTGCTATATTTGAATTGATAAAAATCAGTTACTTGGCTCATTGCTACACTCCTTACACTTTATATCTGATTTTTGACTCTTATATTTATTATTTTCAATATACCTTGTTATTTATTCATTAATAATTAATAAAGTTAATTTTGATTGTTGCATAAAAAAATCTATTTTCACTTTATTAAGTAAAAATAGATTATATAATTATATATTTATTATAAAACTCTTCTTGCGTTTACATATGCATTATTATAGTATCCATTCATATCAGATATTATTACTTTCTTTTTACTTGATGATGCATGTATAAATTGGCCATTACCCATATATATTCCTATATGACTTACTTGCCCATTATTTGCTCCATCGGTATCAAATGATATTAAATCACCTTTTTTAATATCACTTTTATTTATATATTGACCAAATTTAGCTTGATCTCTAGAAACCCTTGGAATACTAACTCCTACAGATTTTTTAAATACATATTGAGTAAATCCTGAACAGTCAAAGCTACTTGGACCTTCAGCTCCCCATACATAAGGCTTACCTAATAATGTTTTAGCAAATTCTATAACCTTATCAGCCTTTTGACTACTTGGAACATTAGATGATCCTTTATTACCTAAATATTGACTTGACATATATCCAACTTTTCCATTATAGCTTATTTTTGACCATCCGTTAGATTCTGATATGAATCCTACTTCTGTTCCTATTGACAAAGTAGCTATTTTTGAGTGACTTGTACTTGGGCCCGTTCTAAAGTTAACTGAATTTTCATTTACTACTTTTGTTGATTTTACAGAATTATCTTCTGATGGTGTATTTCCTTTATTTGATAAGTATTGGCTTGACATATATCCTATTTTTCCATTATAACTTATCTTTGACCATCCATTAGATTCTGATATAAATCCTACTTCTGCACCTTTATTTAGTTTACCAATCGATGAGTTACTTGTGCTTGGTCCTGTTCTAAAGTTTACTGAATTTCCATTTACTACCTTTGTTGATTTTATAGTATTATCTGTTGAAGTATTATTAGATGTAGATACATAATCTCCATGTACATATCCTACTTTTCCATTATGCTTAACGTTTACCCAATCACCACTTTTGCCTATATACTCCACAGTATTACCTTTATTTAATTTACCCATTGATGAATGATTTGTCCCTGGGCCTGTTCTAAAGTTTACTGAATTTCCAGTTATTGTTCTATATTCTATATTCATCGCTTGTACATTATTTTCATTTGCACTTGCTATAGTCGCTGACATTGGTAGAACTATAGATGTAGCTACCAATGTAGCAACTGCTTCTTTTTTACTTATGTTCATAATAAATCATTACAGACTTAACAGACTGTAATTAACTCAACTCCTTTCAAGTTTTTTAATAATATCTATATAAAGTAATATAATTTATATAAATCATCTTACTTTACAATTATGTTCTATTTACATTTCATACTCGATATGTATACTGTTTAACTTTATAAATATTTTTTATTTCATTTTAATCTATAATATTATTATTGCAAATTTGTTACTTTTTGTCTATACAAATACTAACTTGTAAAAAACTGACATTTTTTGTAGATTTATACATAAAAAAAGAAGAGGTAAATATTAAATTTAAACTCTTCCTTGTGAGAAATATTTTATTTAAAATCCAGTAGATCCAAATCCACCTTTACCTCTCTCTGTATTATCTAATTCTTTAACTTCTTCTATATTTATATCATATATAGGTTTAACTACCATTTGAGCAATTTTCATTCCTTTAGTTACAACAAATTCTTCTTTACCATGATTTATTAGTATTATACAGATTTCACCTCTATATCCTTCATCTATAGTACCAGGTGTATTTAAAACTGTAATTGAATGCTTAAGAGCCATACCACTTCTTGGTCTTACTTGAGCTTCTGTGTTTTTAGGTAGTTGTATTGATATTCCAGTTTTTATAAGTCTTGTCTCATTTGAAGGAATAACCACCTCTTCTATAGAATATAAATCCATACCAGCATCACCTTTATGAGCAAAATTTGGTATCATTGCTTCTTCGCTTAGTTTTTTTATCTTTAATGTATACATTTTAGTCTCTCCTTTTTTTATTCTTATTTAACTATTATATACATAATATTAATTATATTAAAGAGAGATAAATAATTAGATTAGATTTATTTTGCTATAAAGTATAATAATTTTTTAGGAGGGATTTAATGAACTTATTGCCTGTACCTTGGATGAAACAAAAATTAGAAAGTATTTATGAAGAAAAGTTATACGGTAGCCTATACTTAATTTATAATAATTTAAACTTTAATAATATTAACTTTACTACTTATGATTTAATTAATTTGCTAGATGATTTTAATATTACTATAGATGACACTAATCCACTATATCTATATTTACCGATTGAAGTAAATGAATTTATTAAAAATTTAATATTGTCATTTAAATCTATTTCTAAAGATAATATATATATTATACTTGGTGGATATAAGGAAAATCATCTTAAATGTAGTAATCTAGATTTATCTTATGATTTATATATAAAATTCCCAGAATTAGAAGGTTTAATAGACCATACATATTTAATCGATACTTCAAAATGTTTTGAGATTTTTACATCTTTATCTGACACTCAAAGAATTTATATAAATCCTCTATCATCTTGCACTATATCTGGTTCTATTTTAAATTACAATTTGAAAAAACTTAATCCTGATAATACAAATCATATAGCTTTTGTAACTTTAATGGATGAATTTTTAGCTGACAGTTTTGTTGATTGCTATCTAAAAGGTCTAACTAATAAAAACAATAATTTTAATTATAATGTATAGACTGCCTTGCAGTCTTTTCTTTTTTTATGATAATATATTTAAGTTGTTAAAAAACATTTACGCACTTTATAAAGGAGGTTTATATTTATTGAAACTAGTATTAGCGGAAAAACCATCTGTTGCCAAAACTATAGCATCCTTCTTAGGTGCTAAAACTAGAGGTGATGGATACTTCGAGGGAAATGGTTATATAATAACTTATGCTGTTGGGCATTTAGTTGGCTTATATGATATGAAGGATTATGATAAAGATAGATATTCGGGATCATGGAAGATGGATAATTTTCCATTCATACCTGCTGATAAATTTAAATTTAAAGTAGATAGTTCTAAGAAAAAGCAATTTGATATAGTAAAAAAACTTTTACATAGAGATGATGTAGAATATATTATAAATGCAACAGATAACGATCGAGAAGGAGAGCTAATATCTTTCCTTATATTTTTGCTTGCAAAAAATAAAAAACCTATTAAAAGAATCTTAGTTAATGAATGGACTCCCGAGGATATAACAAGGGGTATTAATAATTTAAAAGATGATTCTGAAATGAGAAATTCACAAGCAGCAGGATACACTAGACTTATTACCGACTGGTTAATTGGTATTAACTTTACATCTGCTGCTACATTAAAATATGGTAACGGAAAGTTACTTAATATTGGTCGTGTAATACTTCCAACTGTAAAATTAGTTTATGACAGAGATATGGAGATACTAAACTTTATACCTAAAACTTATTATGAAATAGAAGGTAACTTTAAGTGTGATAATGGAAATTACAAAGGAAAGTATACAAAGGGAAAAGAAAGTAAATTTGATACTATAGAAGAAGCAAATGAAGTTATAAATAGTATAACTTCAAAAACTGGAACTATAGAAGATAAAAAAGTTACTATGTCTAAAGAGTATGCTCCTAAACTTTTCAGTTTAACCTCTTTACAAGGATATATAACTTCTAAGCATGTGAATTTCACATCAGATAAGGTTTTAAGTGTGTGTCAGTCTCTTTATGAAGGAAAAGGTAAAGGTGGGTTTATAACCTATCCTAGAACTGATTCTATTTATTTAGAAGAAAGTTTAACTTCAAAAGTATCTCAAGCTCTAGATAAATTAAAAGTAGGACTTGAATATGAAAGTAAAATTAAATTTTCCAAAACAAAAAGAGTATTTGATTCATCTAAAGTAGATAGCCATAGTGCTATTATACCAACTTACATAATACCTAATAATTTAAGTGCTGATGAACTTATAGTGTATAACGCTATTAAAGATAGATTTATAGCAAACTTTATGCCTCCTGCTGAATATGAAAATACTGAAATTAAAACAAATGTTGATGGACATATTTTCTTAACTAAAGGTAAAGTTCTTAAAACTAAAGGTTATTTAGAAGTTTATAATAAAGAAGAAAAAGATGATTTACTTCCTATGGTAAATAACAAAGATGTTGTTGATATAATAGATATAAAAACTTTAACTAAGCAAACTACTCCACCTAAGCCTTATACTGAGGATACTTTACTTAAGGCTATGAAAAACTGTGGTAAAAATGTATCTGAAGAAGATACTGCTGTCTTATCAGGTTACTCTATTGGTACATCTGCAACTCGTGCTGATGTATTAAAGAAAATTATGCAAGTTGGATATGTTGGAAAAAAAGGTAAATCATACTTTATATCTGATTTAGGAAAAAATTTAGTAGAAATATTCCCTGTTAAAGATTTATTTGACGTTGATTATACTGGTAAGCTAGAAAAAAGCTTAAGCGATATTCAAAAAGGAAATTTCACTAGAAAAGAGTATCTAACTAATATAATGAGTTTTATTGTTAAAAATGTAGAGCTTATAAAAAGAGATCGACCTAAAAATATTAGTACAGAAAACTATACATACAACCCTAAAACTAAAAAATTCACTAAAGAATCATCTAAAAAAACTGATTCTAAATCATCAAATAAGAATACTTCAAAATCACCTAATGCTCAAAGTGAATCATTAGGAAAGTGCCCTATATGCCAAGGAGATGTTGTTGAAATTGGCAAAGGATATATATGTAATAATTACAAAGAATGTAAATTTGCAATTTGGAAAAGTGATAAATTCTTAGAATACTATAAAAAGAAACCTAATAAAACTATGGTAAAAAGTATACTTAAAAACGGATCAGCAAAAGTTAAATCACTAACTTCTAAACAAGGTGATAAATTTGACGCTATATTAAAATATTATAAAAAAGAAAATGGATATTTCGGGTGGGATATTGAAAGACAAGACTAGGTTGCTAATTTTTAGCAACCTAGTTTTCTTTATCATAAAAAGTTTCATCGATTTTACATCTTGCCATTTTCATAATCTCAGAAAATTTATATCCTTTTAACTTACATCCACACTTTGGACAGTATTCTAATTTTCTAGATACTAACGCTCTACAACTTGGTTCTGGACATCTTACCTTCTGATTTACCTCTGATACCTTAAGCCCACATCTTGGGCATATTGTTCCAGGTCTTGATGAAACATCTTTTCCGCATCTTGGACATTTTATCATTTTATATCCCCCATTGAATTTGACTTTCAAAATATCATTATATATTATGAGTTTTTTATTCTATATGTTACATAAAAAATTCGCTTCGCTCATGTCGCTCAAATGATTCGCCCACACGTGGCTCAAACGACCTACAAATCAGGTCCGTTGCTCAAGCTTAGTAGTGGAAAATTATATTTATTCATAAACCAGATAAAATATAATTTTCTTATATAAAAAAACTCCTCTATAAGTTATTTTATAAAGGAGTTTATATTTAAATTATTTATTTTTTATAGTTGCTTGTGCTGCTGCAAGTCTTGCTATAGGAACTCTAAATGGTGAACAAGATACATAATTAAGACCAAGCTTATAGCAGAACTCTACTGAAGATGGTTCTCCTCCATGCTCTCCACATATTCCTATTTTTAATTCTGGCTTTGTTTCTCTTCCTAACTTAGCACCCATTTTAACTAACTTTCCAACACCATTTTGATCTAATACTTCAAATGGATCTTTTTCTAATAGTTCATTATTTACATATTCCCCTAAGAACTTTCCTGCATCATCTCTTGAGTATCCAAAAGTCATTTGAGTTAAGTCATTAGTTCCAAAGCTGAAGAAATCCGCTTCTTGTGCTATTTCATCTGCTGTTAAACATGCTCTTGGAACTTCTATCATTGTACCTACTGTATAATCTACTTTTACATTTTCTTCTTTTATTATATTATCTATAGTTTCTTTTATCATTTCTCTTATTACTTTTAATTCTTTTACTTCGCCTACTAAAGGTATCATTATTTCAGGTATTACCTTTACTCCTAATTTAATAGCTTCTATTGCTCCATATATTATAGCCTTTGCTTGCATTTCATATATTTCAGGGAATGTTATAGCAAGTCTACATCCTCTATGGCCAAGCATTGGGTTAAATTCTTCTAGATCTACTATTCTTCTTTTTATTTCGCTTACTTCTATATTCATAGTTTTAGCAAGAGCATTTATAGATTCATCATCATGAGGTAAGAATTCATGAAGAGGTGGATCAAGTAATCTTATATTAACTTCTTTTCCATCCATAACTTTAAATATTTCTATAAAATCTTCTTTTTGCATAGGAAGTAATTTATCTAATGCCTTTAATCTTTGTTCTAGTGTATTAGATAATATCATCTCTCTTACAGCAGGTATTCTGTCTTCATCAAAGAACATATGCTCAGTTCTACATAAACCAATACCCTCTGCTCCAAATTTAATAGCAGCTTTTGCATCTCTTGGATTATCTGCATTAGTTCTTACTGCTATGTCTTTATATTCATTTACCCAGTTCATTAATATTTCAAAGCTTCCACTTAAAGCTACATCCGTCTTTTTAACTTCCCCTAAATAAACACATCCACTAGATCCATCTAACGAAATATACTCACCTTCTTTTACAATTGCTAACTCTGTTCTTATCTCTTTATTAAACTCATCTACTTTTATATCTGAGCATCCAGCTACACAACATTTACCCATACCACGAGCTACAACAGCTGCATGAGATGTCATACCACCCCTTGCTGTAAGTATACCTTCTGCGCATACCATACCTTCTATATCTTCAGGAGATGTTTCAAGTCTAACAAGTATTGCTTCTTCTCCTCTTTCCTTAGCGCTAACAACATCTTGTGCATTGAAGTAAACTTTTCCTCTACCTGCTCCAGGTGATGCTGGTAGACCTTTAGCTATAACTGTTGATTTTTCTAAAGACTCATTTTCAAAACTTGGATGAAGAAGTTGATCTAATTGTTTAGGATCTATTCTCATTATAGCTTCTTTTTTATCTATAATATTTTCTTTAACTAAATCTACAGCTATATTTATAGATGCTTTAGCTGTTCTTTTACCATTTCTTGTTTGTAATATATATAATTTTTCTCTCTCTATAGTAAACTCTATATCTTGCATATCTTTATAATGATTTTCAAGTATAGATGTTATTTTCGTAAATTCATCGTATGCATTTGGCATAACTTCTTTTAATGTAGATATATCTTTAGGAGTTCTTATTCCTGCTACGACGTCTTCACCTTGTGCATTAAGTAAGAATTCTCCAAATAATTTATTTTCTCCAGTAGATGGGTTTCTAGTAAAGGCAACACCTGTACCACTAGTTTCTCCCATATTTCCAAATACCATTGATTGTATATTTACTGCTGTTCCTAAATTATGAGGTATATCGTTTAATTTACGATATACTGCTGCTCTTGGATTGTTCCATGACTTAAATACAGCTTTTATAGCAAGCATAAGTTGTTCTTTTGGATTTTCTGGAAAATCTACTTTTATTTCTTTCTTATATAATTTTTTATATTCTTTCACTAGTTCTTTTAAATCATCAACATTTAAATCTGTATCAAATTTATATTCTTTACTTTCTTTTATCCTATCTAATATATTTTCAAATTTATATTTTGGAATTCCCATAGCTACATCTGAAAACATTTGTATAAATCTTCTATAACTATCATATGCAAATCTTTCATTGCTTGTAGCATTAGCCAATGCTAATACACTTGTATCATTAAGACCTAGGTTAAGTATTGTGTCCATCATTCCAGGCATAGAGAATACTGCCCCTGAACGTACTGATAATAATAATGGATTTTTACTACATCCTAGTGATTTATTTAACTCTTTTTCTAAGTGTAATAACTGGCTTTCTATTTCAGTTATTATTTCTTCTCTTATTATTTCATTATTATCATAATAATCATTACATGCTTTAGTTGTAATAGTGAAACCATTAGGAACAGGCAGCCCTATCTTTGTCATTTCTGCTAAGTTAGCCCCTTTACCTCCTAATAAAGACTTCATTTCTTTGTTACCTTCATTAAAACTATAAACATATTTAGCTTCCATCATTTAATCCCCCATCGATTAATATTATAGATTTTTATTTATCACTACTTCTCTCCATCTTTGTGTACTTTAAGTCCATTTTCTTTCATTATATCTATTATAATGCCTGCTGTTTCTTCAATAGCTTTGCTAGAAACATCTATTACAGGGCATCCTACCTTTTTCATTACTTTCTCAGAATAATCTAACTCTTGAAGTATTCTTTCTAGATTTGCATAGCTTGCATTACTAGATAAACCTAATGCTTTTAATCTTTCCTGCCTTATTCTATTTAGCTTTTCTGGAGTGTTTGTAAGACCTATTATTTTTTTAGGATTTATTTCAAATACTTCTTTTGGTATTGGTATTTCTGGAACTAAAGGCACATTTGCAACCTTTATATTCTTATTTGCCAAATACATACTAAGAGGTGTCTTAGACGTTCTTGATATACCAAGTAAAACTATATCTGATTTTAATATACCTCTTGGGTCTTTACCATCGTCATATTTAACAGCAAACTCTATAGCCTCTACTCTTTTGAAGTAACTCTCATCAAGTTTCCTTATAATCCCTGGCTCTCTTTTTGGTTTGATATTTGTCTTATTTGATATCTCCCTAAGTAAAGGTGTCATTAAGTCTATATGGCTTAATTTTTCGTCTTGGCAAAATTCCTTTGTCATTTTTAATAAATTCTCATCTACTAAGGTATACACTATTATTGCATCTTCATTTTTTCCACTATTAAGTATATCCTTTAAAAATCCTCTATCTGTAACATAAGGGAATCTTCTAATCTCATAGTTATCTTCCATACTAAATTGAGATATAGCAGCTTTAGTTACTTGTTGTGCAGTTTCACCAACTGAATCTGATATGACATATATAATTAAATTTTCCATATATTCCTCCTTAATTGTCTGTTAGCTCTAAAAATAACTTTGTTATGTTAGTCTTAGACATTCTTCCAATAACCTTAGCTTGATTAGGGTCATCTTCATGTTCTTCAATTACTGGTATGGAATCAACTTCATGTTCGATTATCTTTTTAGCTGCCACTAAAATCCCTTCTTCTTGACTTACAGTTATTACATTTGGCGTCCTAGTCATTATCATACCTATAGGCATCTTATTTATATCTCCACCACCTATAGTTGCTTTTAATAAATCTTTTCTAGACACTATTCCACATAAGTTTTCATCATCATCTATAATAAATATGCTTCCTACATCAGATAGGAACATTGTTACTATAACGTCGTATATATTTGTGTCTTTTTTAACAACTATTGGCATACTCATTATATCTTTAACTTTTTTATCTTTTATTTTATTTCCGATTAAATTAATTTCGCTAACTCCCGAGTAAAAATATCCAACTTTAGGTCTTGCATCTAATATGCCTGTCATAGTTAATATAGCTAAGTCTGACCTTAGTGTAGCACGAGTTACGTTTAAGTTAGCAGCAATACATTCGCTTGTTATAGGTTCATTAGCTTTTACTATGTCAATTATTTTTAATTGTCTTTGGTTAAGTTGAATAATGTTCACCTTCTTTCATTTGTGCTATACTTTTTACAGATTTTATCTTATATATTACATTATATATCTATATATATCATTCTGTAAACACTTTTTATAAATAAATGTTATACTTTTCTTTTTAGAAGCTTCAATAGTATATCTAATATATATTTATTGGGGTTATATATTAAATAATGTAGCTAAATTGTTTATACTATATAATATTATAATACATTATTGTACATAGTAACCAATTTAATACTAAATTTTTACTAAAATATAAAATTTTTAATATACATATAATTATTTTTTAATATTTTAATTTAAAAATAAGACCTAGGATTATCTCTTAGGTCTTATTATATATTATTTATATACTATTTTAGATAGGTCACATATACTTAACATAGTATCATATATTTGTTTAAGTAATCCTAATCTATTATTTTTTATAACTTCATCTTTATCCATTACCATAACGCTATCAAACATAGCATCTATTGATGGTCTTAATGATGCGAAGCAGTCTAATGCCTCACTATATTTTTTATCTTTTAATAATTCTTTAACTTTATCTTTTGTACTATTAAATTCTTTATATAAAGCTATTTCTGCTTCCTCGACTAATAGTTCTTCATTAACATCACTAGATACAGCCTTTTGAGCTAATGTAGAAACTCTGTTAAATGCTGTTAGCATTTCAACTAATTCATCTTTGTCTAGCCAATTGTTAAGTTCTTCTGCTCTTAAATGCATATCTGATATATCATTTAATTTAGAACTTAATACTGCATCTATAACATCATATCTTATTCCTAAATCTCTAAATAAGTTCTTTATTCTTTCTTTAAAGAATTCCATAATAGAAGATATTACTTCATCTTTATTAAATTCTAAGTTAGAGTAATTGTTAAGAGCTAATTCAACTAAATTAGCTAAATTAACATCTAGTTTACTATCCATTAATATATTTAAAACACCTAATGCTTGACGTCTTAAAGCGTAAGGGTCTTGTGAACCTGTTGGTTGTATTCCTATTGCAAAGAATCCTGCTATAGAGTCTAATTTATCTGCTATAGATAAAGCTATACCAGCATTAGTTTTAGGAAGTATATCTCCCGCAAATCTTGGTAAATAGTGTTCGAATATAGCTTCACTAACTGCCTCATTTTCGCCACTAACTTTAGCATATTCTCTACCCATTATACCTTGAAGCTCAGTAAATTCAAATACCATTCCTGTAACTAAGTCAGACTTACATAATGCAGCTGCTCTTTTAGTATCTTCTTTATCATTTGATAGGTTTAATAAGTCAATTATATTAGAGCTTAAGTTTTCTATTCTTAAAGTTTTATCATACACTGTACCAAGTTTAGCTTGGAATACTACACTCTTTAATTTTTCGTTATAGCTTTCTAAACTCTTCTTTGTATCTTCTTTATAGAAGAACAGTGCATCTTCAAGTCTAGCTACTAAAACTTTTTCATTTCCTTCTTTAACTTTATCGATTCTATAATCATTACCATTTCTAACTGCTATAAAGTTAGGTAATAACTTACCATCTTTAACAACAGGGAAATATCTTTGATGTTGTTGCATAGGAGTTGTTACAACTTCTTTAGGTAGTTTTGCATAGTCTTCATTGAATTCTCCATAAAATGCTGTTGGATATTCAACTAAATGAGTTACTTCTTCAAGTAAATCTTCATCAAACTCAACTTCTCCACCTAATGAATTAGCAACTTCTATACATTGTTTTCTTATAATATCTTTTCTTTTATCTTGGTCTAATATTACAAAGTTTTCTTCTAGCTTATTTAAGTAATCTTGTAGCGAATTAACTTCAAATTCACTTTGTCCTAAGAACCTATGACCCTTAGTAATATTAGATGATTTTATACCTTCTAAGTCAAATTCTAATACATTATCATTTAATAAAGTAACCATCCATCTTATAGGTCTAGCAAATCTCATATTTTTACCGCCCCAACGCATAGCTTTAGGGAATGTTACACTTTTTACAGCTTCTGGTAATATAGTTTTTAAAACTTCGCTAGTTTCTTTGCCAGCTTGTCTTATTGTTCCAAATATGTATTCATCTTTACCTACAACTTTAAATACTACATCCTCTTCTTTAAGACCTTTACTTTTCATAAATCCAAGTGCAGGCTTTGTAAAGTTTCCATCAGCATCTAACGCTATTTTCTTAGATGGTCCCTTTACTTCTTCTTCTAGATTACTTTGTTTTTCACTTATTCCATAGGCTATAAAAGTTAATCTTCTTGGAGTTCCATAAGTTTTTATTTCATTAAATTCAATTCTATTTTCATTGAACATCTTTGTTAAGTTGCTTTTTATTTGTTGTAGCGTACTACTTACAAATCTTGATGGTAATTCTTCAACACCAACTTCAAATAAAAGGTAGTTGTTCATTATCTATCACCTTCCTTTAAAAGAGGATATCCTAATTCTTCTCTTTGTTTTACAAATGCAGCTGCAACATTTCTAGCCATATTTCTAACTCTTCCTATAAATGATGCTCTTTGACTAACACCTACAGCTCCTCTAGCATCTAATGTATTGAATGTATGAGAGCACTTTAATACATAGTCATATGCTGGCACTACAAGGCCTCTTTCCATAAGTTTTAAGCCTTCTTTTTCATATGTATCAAATAGGTTAAATAGCATATCTGCATCACATTCTTCAAATGCATACATAGAGTTTTCATATTCAGATTGTTTAAATACATCACCGTAAGTTATTTCATCGTTCCACTTAAGGTCATATACACTATCAACTTCTTGAATGTACATTGCAAGTCTTTCTAATCCGTATGTAATTTCTCCAGTTTCTAGTTCACATTCTATACCACCAACTTGTTGGAAATACGTAAATTGAGTTATTTCCATTCCATCTAACCATACTTCCCATCCAAGTCCCCAAGCTCCAACTGTAGTTGATTCCCAGTTATCTTCAACGAATCTTATGTCGTGTTCACTTGGATCTATTCCTATAGCTTCTAAGCTTCCTAGATATAATTCTTGTATATTATCTGGTGATGGCTTAAGTATTACTTGGAATTGGTGATGTTGATATAATCTATTAGGGTTTTCTCCATATCTACCATCAGCTGGTCTTCTAGATGGCTCTACATAACAAACTTTCCAAGGCTCTGGACCTAATGATCTTAAAAATGTGTTAGGGTTCATTGTTCCTGCACCTTTTTCAACATCATATGGTTGCATCATTATGCATCCTTGATTAGCCCAATAGTTTTGTAGCGTAAGTATCATATTTTGAAAATTCATAATAATACCTCCTATAATAAAAATTTCACTTTCCTATAATATAACAAAGCCTTTCGTCTACACGAAAGGCCTTTAAATAGCTCTTTTCTAACTTTTAGAATATCAAATTCTATAAATTTTGTCAATGTAGATATAATTAAGTAAACTATACTGCATTTAATTATTTATATCATTTTTAATGTCTTCTTTGATAAGTTCATCTGTTATATCTTTATCATCTTTTTTATTGTCTACTACAACATCTTTTACGTCTTTGGCTGTGTTAGTTAACATTTGCTTTAACATATTAAGTTTTTCTTCGTTTAATTCTCCTAAATCAACAATAGTTCCATCATCTTCATTTTGAATTTTTATTCTAAATTTACCTATAACTGCTGCTGATAATCCTACTAAAGTTACTAATGGTCCTAATGCTATACCTACAACTCCAACTGTTAAAGGTATATTCACTATAATTTTATCATTCTTTGTAACCATAACCCTTATTACACTACTTCTTTTAATAAGTTCTTTAGCTTGTTCTTTTACGTGTGTAAAATCTTCTCCAAATTGTTCCTTAAATTCTTTCATATCATCAGAGTCTTTATTAAAAACATCTTCAATTTTTTGTCTAGCTTGCTTTGTTTTTTTGCTTATTGGGTTTATAGATTCTAACGCAATAACTGCTTCTATTATATCTCCATTTGAATCTATAAGTGCTTGTTTAACCTGTGCATAAGTAGCATTTGGAACTCTTGATATTACTGCATCCATTTGTTCAATAGTTATATTACTATTCATCCTTATCAACTCCCTTATTATTTTGAATATTTTGTAGTAGATATAATGATTTTAAATTTACATTATCAATATAGGTATTTAGATATTTATTTAATATCTTTCCCAATTCATATGTTATATATTTTGAAACTTTTGCCTTACTACACTTCAATATGTCATTACTTAATATATATTCCATAAGCTTCACAGTAGTTACGTCAATTTTTAAATTATTTTCAGTATGTTCACTACATATTCCACATAATATGCCACCCTCATCTACATTAAATACAGGTTTATTTAAATCTTCACTTCCACAACTTGAGCATCTATTTACTACTGGCTTAAATCCTATATAATCTAAAAATTTTATCTCAAAAGCTCTAGTTATAAATTGTTTATCTACATCATTTTGAGTATATAAATGTAGAGTTTGTGCAAGTAGTACAAATAGTCTATTATTCGTTTGATTTTCTAATGTAGATCCTTCTACTAGTTTTGTAATATATGTAGCGTATGAAAATGCATCTATATCATAAGATATATCATAAAAACTTTTTATTATATCACTTTGACTTACCCTATACATATTCCCTTGTTTTTTTAGAGTATAATTGGAATAGGAGAAGAGCTGCGATGATGAAAGGAAAGAACTTTTATTTCTCTTAGCTCCTTTCGCTAGAGCAGCTACTTTTCCAAGTTTCCTAGTAAACAAAGTTAATATTACATCATTTTCTTCATATCTTACCGCTTTAAGTACTATCCCCTGGGTGTTCAAGATTATCATAGTCGCTATCTATCTCCCTTATATCTTCATTTTCTTCATGCAGGCCTTTAAAGTCATTTAAATACATATATGCTTCTATACTACCTGTCTTTTTAAAAACTTCCCAACATAAATTGTTCATTTTTAAAAACCCCCTCCTTACATTTATACTATATTTTTAGTAAGAAGAGGGTAAATAATACATAAAGTTATTAAACAATTTTTGACAATAATACAGTAGTTATAACAAGGTATATTGCTATCCCAGTTATATCAAGCACTGTAGCTATAACTGGCGCTGAAATTATTGATGGATCTAAATCTAATTTTTTTAAAAATACTGGTATAAATGCTCCTATCATTGCTCCAACTATCATATTTATAAATAATGATAAAGATACAACTAGGACAATATCTATATCTTTAGTAAATACAAATATAACCATAGCAAGAATTATACTACATATAACTCCTGTAATAAGACCTACTATACCTTCTCTTATAACATTACTAAATTCTAAATCTTTATTTGATAATGCCATAACGGTAAGTGCAGAAGATTGAGTTCCTATATTTCCACCCATACCTATAACAACCGGTATAAAAAATACTAAAGTTGCATAAGTAGGATTCATTATAAAGTCTAAGTTAGAAACCATCATTGCAGATAATAACCCTCCGATTAATGTTATTATAAGCCATGGCATCCTTCCTCTAACTGATGATGAAATCTGATCTTTTAACATTGGATTTACTTTTTCCACTGTGTCTCTTTCATGCTCTGAAGAACCTGCAAACTTATACATATCCTCTGTTGCCTCTTCTTCTATAACATCAATTATATCATCAACAGTTATTATACCTTTTAATTTTTGGTCTCTATCTATTACGGGTATTGCTATTAAATTATATTTCGATACTAATCTTACAGCTTCCTCTCTATCTTCATCTACGAAAACTGATATTATATTTTCACTCATCAAATCTTTTATAATACTAGAATCTCTAGAAGTTATTAGCTCTCTTAGAGATAATACACCTACTAATCTTTCTTCATTATCTACTACGTATATATAATAAATAGTTTCCGCATCTTGAGCATTTTCTCTCATATGCTCTATTGCTTCTTTTGCAGTCATATCCTTATTTATTTCTATATATCCAGTAGTCATTATTCCGCCAGTAGATTCTTCTTCATATATTAATAGTTCTTTTAAATCATCTGCATCTTCTTGACTTAAAAGTTCAATAATTTTTTCTCTTTCTTCTACTTCTAACTGACTTAATATATCAGCCATATCGTCAAGAGACATTAATTCTAGTATATTTTTTCTATGGTCTACATCTATTTTTGATAATATTGTACTAAAAAATTCAACGTCACTTTCTTCTAATATAGATGCTGCCATATCAAGAGGAAGAACTTCAAATAATTTTATTTTCATGTTTTCCTCTAAATGCTCCATTATATCAAAAATATCTATTATATGATATTCTTCAAGTAACTCTCTTAATTCTAATACTTTATTATTTTCAATTAATATTTTGACTTCACTCAATAAGTCCTGGGACGCATCCTGTTTCCTATCCATATAATCCACCTTTATTTTTCAGTATATCCAAAGTTACTTACAGAACTTTGTAAATTTCTCCAATTCTCTTTTACTTTAACCCATAATTGAAGATTTATTTGAGATCCTAAAAGTAATTCCATATCTTCTCTTGCTGACTTTCCTATTCCTTTTAGTTTTCTACCATTTTTACCTATTATTATACCTTTATGAGAGTCTCTTTCGCAATATATTACTGCAGAAACATCAACAATTTCTTTACCTTTTCTTGGTTTCATCTTTTCAATTTCAACAGCAACACCATGAGGTATTTCATCATGAATATAGTGAAGAACTTTTTCTCTTATTAATTCTGATACTAAAACTCTTTCTGGTTGATCTGTTATCATATAATCTGGGAAGTATTTAGGTCCTTCTTCTAAATGTTTTGATACTACCTGTAATAATTCCTTAACATTTCTTCCCTTTAATGCTGATATAGGTACTATTTGCTTAAATACACCTTCAGCATGATACATCTTCATCATATCAAATAAATCTTGCTCTTCTATTTGATCCATTTTATTTATAACTAAGACTACTGGAGTATTTATTTTCTTTAAGTCTTCTATTATCATTCTATCTCCAGGGCCTATTTTTTTAGAATCATCTACTACATATAATACTACATCTACATTTTTAAATGCATCAGTAGCAGATTTAACCATAAATTCTCCTAATTTATTTTTAGGCTTATGAATTCCTGGTGTATCTAAAAATACTATTTGGCATTCTTCATCTGTATAAACTGCCTGTATTGTATTTCTTGTAGTTTGAGGCTTATCACTCATTATAGCTATTTTTTCTCCAACTACATTATTCATTAAAGTAGATTTCCCTACATTTGGTCTTCCTACTATACTAACAAATCCTGATTTAAACATATTGTCATTTCTCCTATCATTTTCTTTTGTACATTATAAATTCTCTTTAAAATCACTTCCTAGGAAGTGATTCGGTAATAAATCTTTTATTATCTGATTTGTATTTACCTAGTTTATATTCATTTTACTATCTATAGATTTATATTATAAAAAATAGATAATAAATATTCTTAATTTAATATAATTTAATATTAATATTTTTGTCTAGTATGTTCCATTATAGCATAAAAAGAAGTCTTAAAGACTTCTTTTATAAACATTATACACTCTTTTTCTATTATAATTCATTAAATTTAATATTATATATTATTTTATGTAAAAAACACTCATTTGGAATATTAGTATTCCTATTAAAGTACCTAAAATCCCACCTGCTACAGTTTCCCAAAAAGTATGAATTTTTCCTTCTATCCTACTTTGTGCAACTAATACTGCCATTAAGTAAGCTAGTGTAGATGCAACTACTCTTTCCGTCATAAATGTAATTCCTGTAGCCATAGCAAACGCAAGCGCTGCATGTCCACTAGGCATTCCTCCTTTTAAAGGAGTACCCGTTGATGTCATTGCCTTTACCACCACTACAGCTATAAGTACTAACACAATACAGATTAATGTTATATGAGGTTCTGATTCTCTAATCGTATACATTAGCCTTACTGATATATCGGTTATTTTATCATAAAATAATAGATATCCAACTACAACAGAATTTAGTGCTGCAATTAGCACTCCACCAGCAGCAACGTCTTTAGCAATTTTAGCAAGTACATTATATTCTTCAGTTATCATATCAATTGTTTTTTCTATAGCTGTATTAAACATTTCCGATATTACAACTAAGCTTATGGAAAATATTAATATAAGCATTTCTACCCTTGATAAATCGAAAAATAAACTTGCCACAAACACTAATACGGCAACAAAATAATGTATTTTCATATTTCTTTCAAACTTAAAGGTATATATTATCCCCTCTATTGCCGCATTAAATGCTTTGATTATCCCCTGACGAGTTTTTTTAGATTTCATAAATTACTCCCTTGTTATGTTTAGCTTGTTTAATATATATTCTTCCTTTTGTCTCATTTCTTTTGTATTTTCTTCATTATCATGATCATAACCTAAAAGATGGAATGTACTATGACAAACTAAAAAGCATACTTCTCTTTCAAAACTATGATTATATTCTTCACTTTGTTCAAAAGCTCTTTCTAAAGATATTACTATATCCCCTAAAGACTCCTCTTCGACTTCTATATCAAATTCATCACTTAAAAGAGGGAATGATAGTACGTCTGTGGCTCTATCTACTCCTCTGTATTCTCTATTTAATTCATGTATTTCTTTATTATCTACAAATGATAAACTAACTTCATATTCATCATCATACCCTTCATAATCTAAGCATTCTACGATTATATCTTTTATTTTCTCTATTAATTCTTCACTTACTTGTATTTTATCTTGTCTATCATCTATTATAAGTTCCATATCTTTTTCTTCCTTTGTTAAAATTTATATTATTTTTTATCCATTTTCTTTTCTTCTTCTTTGTCAAACTTTTCATAAGCTCTTATTATTCTTTGAACTAACTCATGTCTTACAACATCTTTATCGCTTAAAGCTATAGAACCTATGCCTTCTACATCTTTTAATATTGCTGTAGCTTGTAAAAGTCCACTTTTTTTCTTATTAGGTAAATCTGTTTGTGTTAAATCTCCAGTTACTACTGCCTTTGACCCAAATCCAAGCCTAGTTAAAAACATCTTCATTTGCTCTGGTGTTGTATTTTGAGCTTCATCTAATATTATAAATGCATTATCTAATGTTCGCCCTCTCATAAATGCAAGAGGTGCAACTTCTATAGTCCCTCTTTCTAAGTATTTAGCAAACTTTTCCGGCCCTAACATATCAAATAAAGCATCGTATAAAGGTATTAAATATGGGTCTACTTTTTCTTTTAAATCTCCTGGTAAGAATCCTAAATTTTCCCCTGCTTCTACTGCTGGTCGAGTTAATACTATTTTACTTACCTCATCTCTTTTAAATGCTTTTACAGCCATAGCCACAGCTAAATATGTTTTTCCTGTTCCTGCTGGTCCAATACCAAAAGTTATGTCATTTGATTTTATAAGATTTATATATTTTTTTTGCCCTAATGTTTTAGGTTGAACTGGTTTACCTTTTTTAGTTACAACTATAACATCTTCAAGTTCTTTAAGTTGTTCTTGTTTTCCTTCTAATAATAAAGACAGTGAGTATGATATACTTTGCTTATCTAAACTTTTTCCATTTGATACTGTTTGGTGAAGTTCATTCATAAGTTTTAATGCCTCATCTACATTCTTCTCTTGCCCCATTAAAACTATATTACCTTCTCTTAGTATTACATCTATATTTAAAGTTTCTTCTATTAATTTTATATTTTCATCAAAATTTCCAAATAACTCTCTTTCAAATTTTTCTTCTGAAATTATAAACTTCTTTTGTACTATCAATTTAGTATGCCTCCTTGAATAAGATAATTAATTTTCATCTTTAGTATCATTTTGCTCTTTACTATTATTTTTATCCTCAAATTCATTTCTTATATCATTTATTGGTCTTTTTTCAGGATTTGAAGGAATTGGTTCTTCTGTATCAGTAGAATTATTTTGTTGTTTTATTATCTGTTCTGCCTCTGACTTACTAAGAGGGTAAAGTTTTGCTATATTTTCAGATGCCTGAACAGTAACTCTATACTCTAATATATTTTTATTAACTTTATAATCATGGTCTACTTTTACAATTCTTGCAGAAGCTGGTATTATGTATTCTAGTTCTTTTAATACATTCTCAGAAAGTTCTTTTTTAAGTTTTTCTTTATCTTTTTTAACTTTAACATTTTTTGTTTCATAAAAAGTACTTACTTTTATCTTTAAAGGAAACGTATAGTCTCCAATAGAAAGCTTATGTTCTTTATTTTCAATAACATAATTATTATAATTTATATTTCTTCTTATTGTATAGTTTTTATCATAAAAACTTATACTATATACTTTTTTACGTTCTCCAGTTTTTTCTTTTTCTACATCTTCATAGCTTGCACTTTTTGAGACTTCATAGAAAGTACTTGCCCATACTTCTGGTATCGACTTTGTATTTGCTCCATTTAAAAGCACATCTCCTTTTTGAACTATATCTCCAACGTTTGCAACCTGACTTCCACTTCTTGGTATTACCTTTTCTATTATACCATTTTTTTTGAGCTATTATATTACAATAATTTGATTCATCCGTTGATTTTAAGCTTTCTGCCTTCTTTGTTACAGTTACAAATATATTTGTCCCTTTAACATTTATAGATACATATGCCACATCGTCAAATGCTAACATTATTTGATCTCTTATTTCTTTTCTATCTATATTCTTTTTGTATACACCTGGCTTAAGCCCAGCATCGTATAGTTCTTTCCTTAATGCATCTTTTTTTATACCTTCTGGAACTTGTATGTATATATCCGTTACAAACTGTGATGTCATAATCAAAAGTGCTAAAGATATAATTGCAAAAACCCATAATCCTTTATGCTTATATATTCTTTTTATTAGAAATGGTAAACCTGTTTTTTGCTTAACTTTAACATCATAGTTACTTCCCCTATATACTTGTTTGAACTCTTTCATATCCTGCCTATCAACACTAAACTGAATTTTACTACTGTTTATTCTTGTAACATCATATACTTTTATTCCATTTCTCATAAGGTGATTTAAAAAACGTTCTACACCTATTCCCTCTACAGTTATTACATAATATCCTCTTATGTAACTTATCAATCCAATCTCCTCCTAATCTATATACTCTACACTATATATAATTCCTTTTATTCCTATCTCATCATCAGTAATATATTTTAGTGAAAGTTTATCTCCCGATATTTTAATTGCTTTTACCTTAGTTTTTATTTTTATTAAATCAGTTTCATAAGTTATTATAGATAAGTAATTTTCTATACTTACAAATGTATTACCTATCATAGTTACTGTTGGTTGGTTTACTTGCAGGTCAGTTGATATATCTACCATATCCATATCCCTCCTTAATATATTTTATGTTCATAATTTTTCTTAAATTACTTTTTAATACTGCAAATTAATATATATTAGATTTTTATTATATTTTTATATATTATAAATTTTATTTAAATACTAACTTACTAATTACTATATTTTATAATACTCTCTTATTTAAATATGTGTGTAAACTTATATATATGTTTAGAATAAAATAAGAATATATCAATAAATTTTATTAGAAAGGATGGTTGCATGAAAAACACCTTTGTGAGTATAGTTCAAAAATGTATATGCGTAGACTTTTTACTAAATACATTAATAAATTCAAATTCATATCAATACTTAAACTTCTTATCTGATATGAAAAGTGAAAACTTAAGAAACATTAAGGTTATATGCCATTTATATGAATACATTTACTGTGAGCGGTTAAATCTAGATGATATAGAGCCTTTGAAGCTTGAAAGATCTTATGAAGATAAACTACACGTATTACTTAAATTTAACTTTAATATATTATCTGAGCTTGAGGATTTAAAAAAATGCTCTTTTAATCATTACTATTTTAGACTTTTACAAGGATTAATTAGTAGCTATCTTAATTTCATATCCTTTATAAACTGTTTTTGTCCAATTACACAATCTAAAAAGCGTGACTTTGAAATAAATAATACTACTCCTTACTTTAAGATAGATTCTCATGTGCTTAATTACCGATTCTTTTACATGGTAAGTGCATACAACGATGAAAATATACCTAAAAATATTTCAATAGATTTTATTAGAGATGTTTCAATAGATGCTATTGATTTCTTTTTTGACTACTCTTTATTAGATAATACAATTTCTTCTGAGCAACACGAAATATTTTTTGAAAATAATCCTGAGAACAAATTTTATCAGTTCTTCTTTAAATCAAATGATAAATCTTTTAAAATTAGAGTTATGGATAAAGACCCATCTGTTTTTTACATGTATCAAACCTCAGATAACTTTGTTGAAATTGCTCCATCTATAAATAAAAATGACATTATAAATTTTGCTAATGATTATATTAAAGAAAAGTTTAAAGATGTATATTCTGATTTAGTACTTGACGAAAGCTATACAAATACATCAACATATATGGAAACAATTGAAAGCTATAAGCTTAAATACAATTATAAAGGTGATAAAGGTAAAATTAATCTCACTAAGGGGTTGTATATTACGGTAGATGCAAGATATCTTAATATAAAAGAAATATCATTATTTTAAATATTATTATGAGACAATTATTGATTACTTAAAAATAAAAATACTGAGTAATATCTCAGTATTTTTATTTTATCTATTTATTGTCCATATAAAATAATTTAAAAATAATGCATAAAAAATCCAAAGCAGATACGGTATGTTTAAATATGCAACTTTTTTATCTAATTTACGGAATTTAAAAATCATTATTATTAATATTATAATCATAATAATTAAATCTGCCATAGCTGTAAATCTTAAATCTAGTCCAAAAAATAATATGCTCCATAAAAAGTTAAGACCTAGTTGTAGCCAATAATAAAACATAGCGTCTTTAACTTTAGTAGATTTATAATCTTTTTTCATAATAATATACGAGGATATCCCCATTAATATGTAAATTATAGTCCAAGCTATAGGAAAAATAAAACTTGGTGGTGCAAATCCTGGCTTTATTAATTGAGAATAAGATGTTGCTATATCGACTCCTGAAAGCATTTGTGATATAAAACTACTAGCATATCCAATTACTAGCGGTATTAATATGCTTATTAGAAAATTTCTAACTTCTTTTACTGATATAATCAAAATTTTCCCCTCTTTCATTTTCTTATTTAATTAATAAATATGTACAAGGCTATATCATTATTCCAAGTTTTACTTTCGTTATTTCTAAAAATTCCATTGGCTCATTTCGATTATGCAATCTCTCAAATTTAGTGGTTCAGACTATAACTTATCTACAAATCAGATAATTTTAGTAACGTGTTATAAAAGTATTTTATAATATCTTAGCAT
Organism: Faecalimicrobium dakarense; assembly: GCF_000499525.1. Taxonomy (GTDB): domain Bacteria; phylum Bacillota; class Clostridia; order Peptostreptococcales; family Peptostreptococcaceae; genus Faecalimicrobium; species Faecalimicrobium dakarense. The sequence continues at coordinate 28,738 of NZ_HG529365.1, forward strand.
ATAAAAAACCTAGAGATTTCTCTCTAGGTTTTTAATCTATTGTAAGTTAGCCTTAACCAACTCATTTATAAGTTTGCCATCAGCTCTTCCTTTTGTTTTCGGTTTTATGGCTGACATTATTTTTCCCATATCCTTCATAGAAGTTGCTCCTACTTCAGATATAGTAGATTTTACTATTTCATTTAATTCTTCTTCGCTTAATTGCTGAGGTAGGTACTCTTTTAAAACTTTGATTTCAGCTTCTGTTTCCTTTACTAAGTCATCTCTGTCAGCTTTTGCGAATTCAGTTAAAGCATCATTACGTTGCTTTAATTGTTTAGAAATTATATCAATAATTTCTTCATCGCCAAGTTCAACTCTATTGTCAATCTCGTATTGCTTTATAGAAGCTCTTATTAAAGTTACTACAGATTTTCTAACTGTATCTTTGTTCTTCATTGAAGACTTTAAGTCTTCTTGTAACTTTTCTTTAAGGGACATTCCCTTCACCTCTTTAAATCTTATTTACTATTTCTTAGCGTTTTTTCTTCTTGCAGCTTCTGCCTTTTTCTTACGTCTAACGCTTGGCTTATCATAGTGCTCTCTTTTTCTAACTTCAGACATGATGCCAGACATTGCACATGAACGCTTGAATCTTCTTAAAGCGCTGTCTAATGTTTCATTTTCTCTAACTCTTACTTCTGACATTTCTTTTTCCCTCCCTCCGATAGCGCGAATTATGCTGGGACTGTAACTACGATTATATCTGCATAATATGCATTACAACCTCACACTTTGTTTATTATAAACTAATCTTTTACTTTTTTCAAGTATTTTTATTGAATAAGATTTTAATTTTTAAAATTATGCTATTTTTTCTCTGCTTCATACATAGGTAGTTTTTTACCCGCTAATATATGGTAGTGAACGTGCTTAACCTCTTGTCCACCATCATCTCCACAGTTATTTATAATTCTAAATCCAGTTTCATTAAATCCTTTTTTATTAGCTATTTTATTAATAACATTATGAATATGCCCTACAATTTCCATTTCATTTTCAGGTATATCTATTATACTTTCATAGTGTTTTTTCGGTATAACTAATATATGATATGGTGCCACTGGATTTATGTCATTAAATGCTAAAACTAAGTCATCTTCGTACACTTTACTGCATGGAATTTCACCATCTATTATTTTACAAAATATACAACTCATTTTAATACCCCCCGTATAAGATTTTTCTATAGTTCTATATACTATACTAACATTCCTTCCACATACTCGTCTTTCACATTAGTTATTTTAACTTTTAATATCTCACCTTGTATATCTTTTTCACTTGGAACAACTACTCTTATATAATTAGTAGTTAGACCTTCGTATTTATTATCAACTATATTTGTTTCAAATAGAATTTCTAATTCTTTATCTATAAACTTAGATGCAAACTTATTAAAGTTTTCTTTATTTAAATTTAAAAGCTTGTCACTTCTAAATTGTTTCATTTGTGGATCTATTTGATTTTCCATAGTTGCAGCTGGTGTACCTTTTCTTGGAGAGTACTTGAATATGTGCATTTGAGAAAGTTCTATATCTTTTAAAAATTCATAAGTCTTATTGAATTCATCACTAGTTTCTCCAGGAAACCCTACAATTACATCAGTAGTTATTGCCACATTAGGTATATTTTCTCTTAATCTATCTACTATAGTCTTATATTCCTCTGTAGTGTATCTTCTATTCATTCTTTTTAAAGTTTCGTCACATCCACTTTGTAACGATAAATGATAGTGTGGGCACACTTTTTCCATTTTTGAAACTTCACTTACAAACTCATCAGTAAATAAAACTGGCTCAACTGAACTTAATCTTATTCTCTTTACACCTTCAACTTTGTTTATCTCTTTTATTACATTTAATAAATTTATTTGTTCATCTCTTAAGTCTTTTCCATAAGAAGCAACGTGTATTCCGGTTAAAACGAATTCTTTATATCCATTACTTACTAATTTGTTAACTTCTTCTAATATACTTTCTAAACTTCTACTTCTTACCTTACCACCTCTAGCATAAGGTATTATACAATAGCTACAGAATCTATCGCATCCATCTTGTATTTTCATAAATGCTCTAGTTTTCCCATTAGATTGGCTTATTTCTATATCTTCAAATGCTCTAACCTTCATTATATCATCAACAGTACTTACTTTTTTACTTGCATCTATTTTTTTAATTTCATCAACTATTGTTCTTCTTTCATTAGTTCCCATTACTAAATTTACTTCTTCAATATCAAGTATCTCTTCAGGAGATACTTGAGAATAACACCCAACAACAGCTATTATTGCATCTGGATTTTTCTTTTTCATCCTTCTTATATATTGGCGTGATTTTCTATCACTCATATGTGTTACTGTGCATGTATTTATTACATAAACATCTGCAAATTCTTCACTGTCAACTTGAACATATCCTTCTTTTTTAAACATCTCAAGCATTGCTTCTGTTTCATATTGATTTACTTTACATCCTAGTGTATAAAAAGCTACCTTTTTCACTTTATTCATTACCTCCTATGTCGCTTAGTTCATATAAAACTATTGACGACGCTACCACTGACGCTGTCTCTGTTCTTAATATCCTCGGTCCTAAAGAAACTACTTGTCCTTTAATCTCTTCTATAGATTTAATTTCTATATCTTCAAATCCACCTTCTGGACCTACAAAAATACCTATGTTATTTATATCTACACCTTTTACAGCTTGCTTAATCGATTTTGTTCTTTCATTTTCATAAGGAGCTATATTTAAATCATTTTCTTTCATATCTTCTAAGGCTTCTTTAAAACTTAAAATACCTCTTAACTTAGGTATTTTTCCTCTTTTACTTTGCTTTGCTGCTTCGTATATTATTCTTTCCCAGCGCTCAATTTTTTTATCTTCTTTTTTATCAGAAACGTTAACTACACTTCTCTTCGTTTGAACTAGTATTATTTCGTCTACTCCAATTTCTGTAAGTTTTTGAAGTATCATTTCCATTTTAGGGCCTTTTGGTAGTCCTTGATATAATTTAACCTTTAAATCTGATTCTCTTTTTATATCAACACTTTCTAATATATCTAAAATAACATTATCTTTATCTATACTAGTTATTTCACATATATATTCGTTATTATCATTATCACATATTTCTAATTCTTCTCCGATTTTACATCTTAAAACTTTAGATATATGTTTAACATCTTCACCTTCAATGATACATGTGTTATTTTCAAGGTTTATATTTTTCTTCTCTACAAAAAATCTATCCATAATTTCACCTACTTCAATCTAGATACTATAGCATTCCACTCACCTAGAGATTGGACTTCAACTATCTCAAATCCATTCTCAACTAGGCTAGTTTTTACTTCATCAACTTTAGCATGTATTATACCTGATGATATAAACACTGCATCATCTTTCATAAAATTAGCAACATCTTTTGCTAGTATTTTTATTATATCTGCTATTATGTTAGCAACTACTATATCAGCTTTATCCTTTATAACTTCGGTTAAATTTCCATGAAGTGCAACTACTTTATCTTCTACTTTATTTAATTCTATATTTTCTTTAGATACTTTTACAGCTACTTCATCTAAATCAACAGCTGTTACTTCTTTTGCTCCTAATTTAGCTGCAGCTATTGCAAGTATTCCACTTCCACAACCTATATCAAATACTTTTGAGTCCTTTTTAACATACTTTTCTAATTGTTGTATACACATACTTGTAGTTTCATGAGTTCCTGTACCAAAAGCCATACCTGGGTCTAATTCTATGATTAAATCTTCTTCTTCAGCTTCATATTCTTCCCATGTTGGTTTTACAACTACTTTTTGACCTACTTTAGTTGGTTTGTAATAGTTTTTCCATTCATTAGCCCAATCTTCTTCATCAACTTGAGAAAGTTCAACTATTGCTTCTCCTATATCTATTCCAAACTCTTTTAATCCTTGTATCTTCTCTCTTATTAAATTTAAGTCTTCGCTTACGTCTCTTTCTTCAGTTATGTAAGTTTTTATTATAACTCCATCATATCCACTATTGAATATCTCTTCTTCTACAAAATCCCAGTCATACTCATTTTTCTTTTGGAATTTAAAATCTTTAGGATCTTCTATAGATACTCCACCTACATTTTGTTCATATAATATATTAGTTATAGCTTCAACTGCTTCAGTTGTAGTCTTTATTGTTATTTCAGCCCATTTCATTTATAAAGCACCATCCTTATGTTTAATTGTCTTATTTTCATAAATTTTATTATATCATATTTATTATTATCTTTAATATAATTCTTTAGTCTATTTCATTGTGCATATATTCAAAAGAGCTGACAACTATTAGTTGCCAGCCCTATCTGTTATATTATTTTAAATCATATTCAAATGACATAGTATTATCTATTTTCGCACCATGTATTTCTTTTTTATTAATTATAACTTTATTATATTTACTACTATTTATATTAAAAATAAACTTATTATATTTAGCACCATATTTATCAATAATAAAATCAATATTTATATTTATTTCATTTTTATTATCTATAGATATTTTATATAAGTTGTACTTACCATCCTTATATTCAAAACTTTCTCCATCATCTTGATAGTGAATATACTCGAAATTATTTTCATCTAAGTATATATCTAAAATTAAAGTATCTATTTCTTTTTCTCCTATATAATTCATACCAGGAAAATTCGGTATTATACTTCCTGATTTAATATATATTGGGCATATATCTAGCGGAGTTTCTTTTATTATATATCTTCCTCCTTCATATACTTCTTTCGTCCAATAATCCACCCATCTACTTCCATTAGGTAAATAAACCATTCTAGCCTTTTTACCTTGCTCAAGTATTGGTGCTACCATTATATTTTCACCACAAAGGAATTGGTCATTTATTTCATATGTTTTTTCATCATTTTGATAGTGTAATAAAAGAGGTCTTATTAAAGGAAGTCCATTACTTTCTCCTCTATAGAATGTATCATATATATATGGAAGTAACTTGTATCTTAACTTAACATATTTTCTATATATATCCTCTGTTTTCTTATCAAATGCCCAAGGCTCTTGGTCTCTTGAGTATATTGTTGTATGATTTCTAAATAATGGAGTAAATGCACCGACTTGAACCCATCTACTAAGTAATTCAGATGTAGCATCATATCCAAACCCACCTACATCTGTACCACAAAATGACATTCCACTAAGCCCTAAGTTCATAAGCATTGGTACACTCATCCTAAGGTGTTCCCAAGTACTTTGATTATCTCCAGTCCAAACTGTTGAATATTTTTGAGTTCCAGAGTAACATGCTCTTGTTATTACAAAAGGTCTTTTATTAGTATGTTTTTTTATCCCTTCATATGTAGCCTTACTCATCATATGCCCATACACATTATGAATTTCTTTATGGTCTAAAATGTCACCATCTTCATTAAATTTAATATCATCTGGAAGCGGGCCATTAAAACTTGCAGGTTCATTCATATCATTCCATACTCCAGCTACTCCATCATCAAGAAGTATTTTTTGATTATTTGACCACCAATTCCTAACTTTACTATTCATAAAATCTGGAAAAACTGAATTACCTGGCCATACCCAATTAGTATATGTTATTCCATTTTTATCAGTTGCAAAATACCCATTTTTTAATCCTTCATCATATATAGAGTATCCTTTATCTACTTTAACACCTGGGTCTATTATTGTAACCAATTTAAATCCATCTTTTTTAAGATTTTCTATCATTTTTTTAGAATTTTTAAATTTATTTTTATCCCACGTAAATACTCTAAAATCATCCATATACTCTATATCTAAGTATAGTGCATCACAAGGTATATCTTTTTCTCTAAATTTGTTTACTACTTCCATTACATTACTTTCAGGACAATATGCCCATCTACACTGCTGGTATCCTAAAGTCCATAGCTGAGGAAGTGGCGTACTTCCAGTTAAATAAGTATATCCTTTTATTACTTTATCAACACTTGGCCCATATATAAAATAATAATCTATATTTCCATCTAACGATGCAAAATAATAATAATTTGAGTTTTCTTTACCTAAATCAAAGTGAGTTTCAAATGTATTATCAAAGAAAATTCCAAATGCTTCTTTATCCTCTAAAGTTATAAAAAATGGTATCGATTTATATAATTTTTCATATGTCTCCCCATGAGGAGTTGGGTCATCTGTATTCCAATTAATATAATGACACCCTTTTTTATTTAAATGGCCTGTTCTTTCACCAAATCCATAAAAGTACATTTCTTCTTTTAGTTTTTTAGGTATAAATACCTTGTAATCCATATGTTCTGTTGGTTTATGACCTTCCTGTATGGCTATATCTAATCTTCCTGCACAGTTTTTTATAAATGGCTCTCTATCTCCTCTATAATCCTCACATATCAACTTTTCATCTTTATTGTATATATCTGTTTTAAAATCATCATATACTCTTACACTTAAATCATTAGTTTTTATTTCTATATATAAGTCTTTATTTATAACTTTAAACTCGCATTTTTCTACCTTTAAATCTTCAATTGCTTTAGATTTTCTCTTTTCTCTTAATGTTGGCACAAAAAAGTTTACTATGTATGAATTTATGATCTCTATCTTAGCATTAATGTTCTCAAATTTTATATTTACGACATTATCTTCAATGTTATAATCTTTTATTTTTCCAAACATACTATTCCTCCACTATATAATCTTATAAGCTGATGTATAATATACACCAGCTTATTTAGTATTTAACTTATTTAATTTTCTCTTACTGTTTCAACTTCTTCATTTACTACTTTAGGCTTATTTAAATTTTCAAAATATGTTTTTAATTCAACTTCTATTTTTAATATTTCTTCCTTTTCTACTTCTACTTTATCTATTATTTGTTTAGCCTTAGTTAATATAGATTCAAAGTTTTCATCTTTTATTCCTAAATCTTTATATTCTGCTTCTATCTTTTGTATAGCTTCATTTAATTGGTATAAAGATTGCTTATTATCTATAACCATAATTTTATTATCATCTAAACCTAATACTTCTATTTCATATATTCTTGTTGCTCCACCTGATCCCTGTTCAGATTTATTTATCTTAATTCTTACATATCTTGCTAATTCGTAGTTTAAATCATCTTTAGATACTGCATCTGTATTTCCTTTTATATCTTTTAATTGATTCCATATTTTTGAGTCTTTACTAACTTCCACAGTATACTCAGATGTATTTAAACTTTTAGCTTCTCCACCTGCCTCTGCATGACTCATTCTTAGTTCCTTTATAGTCATTTCTTTTCCTAGGTCAACTTCTATCCAATTACCTTTTTCTCCAAATGCACACCACTTGCTATTTAACTTTCCATCAAACGCAAATTTAGCAGATTCCCCATCATTAACCTGAGCATTAGCTTTTGCCTCTTTATTTAAGGCTAAATTTAAAAGTCCACCTTTAGCTTGATTACTTACAACTATAAAGTCATCTTTTTTATTAATAGTTTCTCCTGCTGGATTTGACACTATTTGAGTTACAGAGTACACTCCTGGCTTATCAAATTTAACAGTTACTTCTTCACCACTTAATTCTTCATTTTTATGTAATCCTTCTATTTTCCAGTTAACACTATTTTCAGCTAATGATTTATCAGTTAAAGTTATTGACTCACCCGGTGCTACAATTGGCGAACTAACTTCAAAATTAGCTTTAGGAGTTTCAAGTTTTGGCCACTTAACATTTACTTTCGCTTCGTGTTGTGGATTAGTTTGGTTAAGCTTACTTACTGGTTTCACTGTAAATGTTGACTGTGTATCTAATGTAAGTTCTCTTTCTATATTGCTTACATAGAATGCATTTGTCGGAGTTGCTCCTACTAGCTCTTTGTTTCCTTTACTATCTTCTATGTATATTTCATAATGACTTATATCACTACTACCTTTATCCCATGTTAATCTTACATTTCCATAGTAGTTATCTATAACTTTAAAATCTTCTACTTTTAAATTAGATATTTTAGAAACTTCATTACCTTTATTTCCATCTGTTATAGATAATTCCCCTAAATTAAGTTTATATTTAGTTGACTTAGATCTACCTTCTACTACTAAAGATATTTCCTCTAATTCTTCACCTGCAAATTTACCTAAAGAAGCTTTAGCTTCACTCCAATTCCCACTTTGCTTGGTATCTAGATTTACAGTTTTCTTTTTCCCATCTATAACTAGCTCTAACTTAAGTTTAGCTTTATCATTAGTTGATTTGTATTTTAAAGATATCTCTGTATTTGAAGTTAAATCTAATTCTGAAGCATATAACTTTATAGTACTTTTTCCTCCCTTTTCTAATTTACCTCTAAGTGCTATAGAGTTTCCTCCATAGAAGCTATCAGTATAGTCTATATCTGCACTTAAATTATTTTTCTTATTCTCTATTACCCATCTGTATGTTGGCATTACATCCATCATACCTCTATGGTTCCATTCATCATCTGAAACTTGATTTCCATTTACATTAAAGAACTTACCATTACCCATAGAGAAATTTGTTACAAATGGTAAAGATGTTACAGGCGATTTTTCTACTATGTAATTAGATATACCTTTCCAATCTTCCTCACTCTTTTCTCTTGGATCTCCATTTTCATTTACCCAGAATCTGTTTTCTTTTGCTAAAAATTCGTCAAAATCTTTCGATGAATCATAAGTCCACGAAGGGCAGTATAATCCTAAAGATGTATTTGCATTTTGGCCTTCTGGGAATAAATAATCCCATTTAATTTTTGTGTTATAGCCATTAGCTTGTACATCAACTCCTGCATATAAGTCATATGGGCTTCTTTTCATTTGCTTAGCAAGTTTAGCTGATTCTTTTAATTCTTTCCCTGTTACAGTATAAGGAATTCTATTTTGGGTATTATCCGGGTCTACAGCTCCATATTTTTCATTAGTCCACCAGAAGTTTAAGAACATACCATCTGATAACGATTTCTTGTTAGTTCCTAAAAAATCCTTATTATAATCATTTAACCTATTTTGCCAAAATACTCTACCATCATCTATCATAGAGTCATACCAAATTATTTCCATGTTATCAGGCTTTATCTTTTGTAGATATGCTAAAAATTCTTTCATTAATTTTGCTAGCTCAGGTTTAACAGTTTCTCTATCACCTGTCTCTTGATTTATAAACCATCCATCAAAATTGTAGTGTTTTGCTACTTCAACTAACTTATCGGCCATAGGGAATGTTCCATCTTTACTTTTTTGTAGAAATTCTTCCATCCATTCATATCTTCCCCCATATTCTAATGGTGGGAAAAATACAGTTCCTAATACTGGTACTCCATTAGTATGAGCTGAATCTATTAAATCTGCACTTGGACTTAGTATTAGACCTTCTCCACCAGATCCTCCCCATGCAACTAATGTGTCTATGTATTGCCAATAGCTGAAGTTGTATCCATCAAATGTATCTTTTCCTTGAGATGGAGTAGAACTAGTAGTTTTATTAGCTATAGCTAATGATATAACTTTAGCATCTTCACTTTGTGAGTTTTTTAATTTTTCTCCATCAGTTCTTTCTTGAAGAGGTACTGTTCCAACATTAAACTTTGCATCTTTGTCAGTTTGCGGGTTCCACTTTAATAATTCATTTGGATACCAATAAGATGAAAATGGCTGTCCTGTTTTTTCTTGTGCTTCTATATCTGAATCTAATATTGCATAACTTGTACTTGGTATAGCGCTGAAAAGCATCATTGCAGCTATTGCTGATGAAATAAACTTTCTGTGTTTCATAGATTTCCTCCCCCATATTGATTATTTTATATATTAAAGCGAATTATATTTTCAATTTATATAATTCGCTTTTTCTAACTTAAAACCAACAACATGCTTTTAATATATTTTATATGTGAGCCTAGCTATTTGAAGTTTCTATTTCATATTTATTAATGTAATTATATAAAGCCCCTATTTTACCAGAGTCATTTTGGAATTTACAAGTATCAATTTTAACTGATTTTAGAATATCTTTATTTAAAAGTTCTAATTTTCTTTCTATATTTTCAATTAAATCATCTCTTACACTTAATCCTCCGCCAATTAAAACCTTCTCTGGCGCAAAACTATAAACAATATTATAAATTCCTACTGCTAATGAGAAATAAAAATCTTCTATTAATTTTTGAACTTCTACATCCCCATTTTGCGCTAACTCAAAAACTTCCCTACCATCTAAGTCAGTGCCCTTAAGTCTATTGACTCTTGCTATTAAGTTATATGTTGAACCTAACCTACTAAAAGTTTTATACTCTAAGTTTTCTAATTCTGATATTCTGTGTTCTAATATATTTATCCCAAATTCTCCAGCCATACCTCTGTATCCCCTATATAGTTGGTTGTTTATAAATACACCTCCACCAATTCCTGTTCCTATAGTTATACATACAAAGTTTTTATTATCTACTGCATTTCCCATATATTTTTCAGCCATTGCTACACAGTTAACATCATTATCATAAGAACAATGAAGTCCTGTATGTTCTTTTATGTACTTGTTAAGATACATATCTTGAAGGTCTGTTACTTGTCCCATAAAATGAATATATCCATCATCATCAATACCACCAGGAACACTCATAGCTACACCTTCAATGTCATATCCAACTTTGTATTCATTTATTATATCTACAAGTATTTTTTGCGTTTTCCCTTGACCTTGATTAGGTGTTTTTAAAGAATTAGAAACTATCATATCACCTTCTTTATTCATTAAACTATATTTTATAGCTGTCCCTCCAATATCAAAAACTATATAATACATAATTCCCCCATGTTTTTATAAATTTTTAAAATTAAAATCCATTATTTTCTATAACTTCTTTAAACCAATATGCACTCTTTTTAGGAGTTCTTTTAAAATTATTATTTAAATCAACTTCTATAAATCCATATCTATTTTTGTATGCATTTAGCCAAGACCAGTTATCCATAAATGTCCATAAATGATACCCTTTTAAATTACATCCTTCTTCAAGTGCTTTATGAGCCCATTTTAAATGTTCACTTATAAACTCTATACGATAATCATCTTCTATTTTTCCATCTATCTTAAACTTTTCTTCACCTTCTACACCCATACCATTTTCAGATATAAAAAATGGTATATTTTTATAATTATCTCTAATATTTATAGCTAAGTCGTAAATACCTTTTTCATATATCTCCCAACCTCTATGAGGATTTATTTTCTTCCCAGGCATATCATAAAAATCAAAGAATGATTCTGGTGTTAAAGGTTCTCCTTCTTCAATCTTACTTTCCTTAGTCTTTACTCTTCTTGGCTGATAGTAGTTTACTCCTAATAAATCTACTGTGTTATTTTTAATTGCATCTAAGTCTTCTACTGTAAATTCAGGCATTAAATTTTGTTCTTTTACAAATTCTATTAATTCCCCAGGAAATTCCCCTAAAATAGATGTGTCTAAGAATGACCTATTTAGTATTAAATCAGCTATATTAGATGCTTTTAAGTCCTCATCACTATTACTTCTTGGGTATGATGGTGTTAAATTTATTATTATTCCTATTTCTCCACCTTGATTTAATTTCTTATATTCCATAATAGCTAATGAACTAGATAACATTATATGATATCCAACTTGTACTGCTCTTTTAAAATCAACTACACATGGATAATGGTAATGACCTAAATACCCACATTCAACTGGAACTATAGGTTCATTGTGAGTAAACCATTTTTTAACTCTATCTCCAAATAGCTCAAAACATTTTTTAGCAAAGTTTTGATAACAAGTTACAACCTCACGATTTTCCCATCCACCTATGTTTTGTAGATACATAGGCATATCAAAATGGAATAAATTTATAAATGGTTCTACATTATGTTCTATCATTGTATTTATTACATCATTATAAAACTTAACTGCATCATCATTTACACTTTGGTCTTCATTTATAAGCCTAGACCAACTTATAGAAAATCTAAATGAGTTATGTGAAAAATCTTTCATTAGCTTTATATCATCTTTATATTTATAATAAAAATTACTAGTATTATAAGGACCTATATTATTATGAAATTTTTCTGGTTCTATCTCATACCAGTAGTCCCATATATTTTGTTCTTTCCCGTCAATATTATATGCTCCTTCCATTTGTGTTGCTGATGATGCACTTCCCCACCAAAAATCCTTTGGAAATTTATAATTCATGTTAATTCCTCCATTAAATTCGCTTCATTAAATTAATCGATTTATATTATTAGAAAAGCTATATAACTATACCTATAGCTATATAGCTTTTTATAAATTTTATTTTTTAACTTTTATTCCACAGTAATCTAAAACCAATTCACAGAACATCATATTTGCCCAAGAAAACCAATCTCTAGTGAATTTACTTGGATCATCTGGATGGAACCCTTCATGCATTAAATATGTTCCTGCATCTGTATTTTTCATAATTTCTAGTAGTTCTCTCTTTTTATCCATGTCATTAGTTGTTAAACCTTGCATAGCAAGTGATATATGCCATATATAACCTTCCGGAGTGTGAGGACTTCCTACACCTGATGCATACTTACCTATATGGAACTCTGGATTTTCTGTACTTAGTATGAAGTTTCTAGTATTAACATATTTTTCATCATCTAAGTCTGCATATCCTAAGTATGGTATAGCTAATAAACTTGGAAGATTTGCATCATCCATTAAGTTGTAATTACCTAATCCATCTACTTCATATGCATATATTTCTCCGCATCTTGGATGATTATATAGCGCATGCTTTTGTATTCCTTCATTTATTTCATCACTTAATTCTCTTGCACATTTAGATAGTTCATTATCATTTAATATTTCTTTAGATATTTCATCGATATAATTTAATACTACTACTGCAAACATATTAGATGGTACTAAGTAGCTATATTGGCAAGCATCATCACTTGGTCTAAATCCACACCAAGTCATTCCTGTTTCTTTATGCATTGTTCCTTTACCACTTCTTGCTAATGTGTCTAATTGACGGCAATCAAGTCTTTCAAATATATATGGAGAGTTTTCTTCATGATTTTGTTCTACTTTCCATAAATCAATTATCGTACGTGCTGCCTTTTTAAAAGTTTCATTAAATTGAGTTGTTCTTCCTGTATTTTTATATAATAAGTAACTTAATTGTATTGGGAAACATAGAGAATCTATCTCATATTTTCTTTCCCATATTTCAGGCTTCATATCAGTTAGATCACTTTGATGTCCCATACCATTTGCTTCTTCATTAAATGCATTTGCATACGGATCAACTAATATATATCTAAATTGTCTTTCAACTAACCCTTCTATCATATCCGCGATTTCTTTATCTTCATTAGCTAAAACTAAGTAAGGTCTAACTTGGCACACAGAATCTCTTAACCACATAGCTGGTATATCCCCTGTTAATACATATGTAGTACCGTCATTCATTCTTTTAACAGTTGTATTTATAGTATTTAAAAAACATTTTTCAAACATTTCTCCTAGTTTTGCATCATCTTTTAACTTATCTTTTACTTCCTGTACTAATACATTTATTGAGTTATACATTTTGTCCCCCTATATTAATCAAGGTATTCTACTACTATTTAGTAGAAGAATACCTTGATATATAAATTTAATGTTATTTTATTAGTTGTTTATTATTTTTTTTGATCTGCCATCCACTTGTCGTATTGTTCTTGTATACTAGCCATAACTTTATCAAGACCTGCAGATTTTAACTTCTTATTTAATTCTCCTAAGTATTTATCTGTATCTACAGACCCTGTATATAATGGAGCTTTGAATTCTTGAACTATATTAGATATAGTTGCTAACTCTGTACTTATATCAGTTGTATCTACATAGAATCCTAATGTTGGAGATGCTACTGCTTTTTCATTGAACTTTTCATATTGTTCTATTCTATCTTTAGGGTCAGTATCAAAGTTTTTAGTTAAGAATACATTTCCTAAAGCCCAAGAAGGCATATTATAAGCTTTAGCTTCTTCAGTTTTAGTTATAGTTTTATCTTCATTAGTCTTATAGTGAACATCTTCTATACCTCTGTCTATTAAGTTTCTTAAGTACTCATCTGTATTTAATAAGTTTAAGAATTTCATAGCCTCTTCTGGATGTTTAGATGCTGCTGATATTGACATTATAGAACCTGTAACAGAGTTATTTATAGTTAAAGGATCATGCATTTCACTATACGCTATTGGATATCCTGCATTTGAAGACCACATTTCTCCTGCACCCGGTGCATATTGTTCTTTTCTAACAAACCAGTTTTGAACACTCATTTCATGTGGATCTGTATCTGTTGAAGCTTGCGGATGAACAAATCCTTTTTGATAGAATCTTCTTAAAGTATTTAAAGTCTTTTTAACATCTTCTTGTTCATATATATTTACAACCTTAGTTGTATCACCTTCTAAAGCTATACCAAATGGTAAGTTTTCACCTAATAATAAGTCATATGGCATATATGGTACAAAAGTTGCTCCTGCTGACATAGGCATTTTTAAATCTGGCTTTTTAGCTTTAACTACTTCTAAAACTTTTTCTAAATCTTCTAATGTTTTAACATTAGTCATATCTACACCAAGCTCTTTAGCCATGTCTGCATTGTAAGCCCAAACCATTTGTTGACCAACTTCTTTATTAGCTGGTACTCCGTATAATTTCCCATTTATAGAAGCTCCCTCTAAGAATAAAGGATTTATAGCTTCTTTTAATTCTTTTCCATGCTTTTCTAATAAATCACTTATTTCTAAGTAAGCTCCTTTTTGTGCATTTAATGCATAGTCACTTGCAAATGCTATATCAAATGGTTCTCCTGAAGATGTTATAACTTGCATCTTTTGACCGTAATCTCCCCAGTCGACCATTCTTAAATCTAATGTAACACCTATTTTTTCTGCTGTATACTTATTAACTTCTTCCATAACCTTAGCTTGGTCCGGCTGTGGAGTTCCTATCATATACCACACTAATTCAACATTGTCGCCATTACCTTTTTGAGCATCACCTGAATCTTTAGTACTTGAACACCCTGTAAGTATCGCTGATGATGCTATTGTTACTGCTAAAAATAAACTAGATATTTTTTTGAATTTCATAATAAAATCCCCCACTTATTATTTTTTATAATGTATATTTTATTACTCTTTTACCCCACCTATCGTTAACCCGCTTACAAAGTATTTTTGGAAGAACGGATATGTACACGCTATAGGTAATGTTGATATTACTACCATTGCCATTCTAACAGATTCTTGAGGTAATGTTGACATAACTTGACCACTCAACATAGCATTTTGTCTTATGAATTCCATATTTTTTTCAATCTTCATAAGCATGTGTTGTAGCGGAACTAATTCTTGATAATCAACATATAACATGGCGTTAAACCAGTCATTCCAATATGCTAATGTACTAAATAATGCTATTGTTGCTATACCTGGCAGAGCTAGTGGTATAACCATCTTTATAAATATCTTAAATTCACTTGCACCATCTATTCTAGCTGACTCTATTATTGACTCTGGAACAGACTTTTGGAAGAATGTTCTCATTACAATTATGTTAAATGAGTTAAATGCTAGTGGTAGTATTAAAGCCCATATAGTATTTTTAAGGCCTAATACTTGAGTCATAACTATGTACGAGGGAACCATACCTCCTCCAAATAACATAGTAAAGAATACTAAAAACATAAACTGTTTTCTAAATGCAAAGTTTGGTCTAGATATTGCGTATGCATATGTAGATACCATACTTACATTTATTATAGTTCCTAATACTGTTACAATTATTGTTACTATATAAGATTGAGCTAATTGCCCACCTGATTCAATTAAATATTTGTAAGCATCTAAACTCCACTCTTTCGGGAATATAGAATACCCATTTTGTATTAACGATTGTTCTGATGTTAAAGATATTATAATAACAAATACAAATGGGAATATACATGCTATTGAGAATATCGCTAATATTATATTTGTTATTATGTTTGTTATACCTGTAAACCCTTCATTATAAGCTTTTTTCTTTTTCTTAGAAGAGTGTACTGGCTTTTTTGCATCTTTTTTAATTGCTTGTGAATCCATAATTTATCGGCAAATAAATGCCTGTCCCCCCTTCTATTTTAGAATAAACCATATTCAGGATCTATTTTCTTAACTGCAAAGTTTGTAGCCATTATCAATATAAATCCTACTATAGCTTGATATAAACCTGCTGCTGTACTCATTCCTATGTTACCCATATTCATAAGACCTTTATAAATATATGTATCTATAACATCTGTTACAGGATATAAAACAGCTGAGTTTCTTGGTACTTGGTAGAATAATCCAAAGTCTGATCTGAATATTCCTCCGATTGCCATTATTGTAAGTATTATCATTAAAGGCACAATTAAAGGTATAGTTATATTTTTTATTTGTTGCCACTTACTAGCTCCATCTATTGTAGCTGCTTCGTAATAAGTTTTATCAATACCTACTATTGCTGCTAGATAAACTATACTTCCATATCCAACACCTTTCCATATATTCATAAATACCAGTATTCCCGGCCAATGCTTCGGTTCACTATACCAAGATACAGGATCTACTCCGAATGCACCTAATACTGAATTAAGCATCCCTTTATCAAAGCTTAAGAAACTAAATACAAAGTAACTTACTATAACCCACGATAAGAAGTGAGGGAATAACATACTAGTTTGATATATTTTCCCCAATTTTTTATTCGATATTTCGCTAAGTGCTATAGCTACAAACACTGCAAATATTAATCCTAATATTATAAATACTAAATTGTATAAAACAGTATTTCTAGTTATTCTAAATGCATCCCCACTACTAAATAAGAATTCAAAGTTATCAAACCCTACCCATTTACTATTAACTAAACTGTCTATAAATCCACCCGAACTTATTTTAAAGTCTTTAAATGCTAATACTGTACCAAACATTGGTAAGTATGAGAATATTAATAACCATATAGTTCCTGGTAAAACCATCAATAACCATGATTTGTTTTTCCATAATTTCTTTAGAAATTTTTTCACTATATCCACCCCTCTCTTTACTTATATTTTACCATCAGGCAAATGTTTTCTAAAGTTTACAATTATTAGATTAGCTACACAAATCTTACTAAGTATACGTTTTCCAGAACTATTTTTTATAAAACACATAAAAAAGGTTGGCAATAACTTATCACCAACCTTTTTTAGTTAATTTACAATTATAAATTAATCTTTCTCCACTCACTTGGAGTTACTCCAGCAATATTTTTGAATTTTCGATAGAAATAATTTTTGTTAGTATAACCTACTAGAATTCCTATTTCACTAGCTTTAAGAGTTGTATCTGATAGTAATTTTTTTGCTTTGTTGACTCTAAAGTTATTTATATAATCCGAAAATAATGTTCCCGTTTCTCTTTGGAATAACTGTCCTAAATATATAGCATTAATATTTAGTTTATCACTTATCTCTTTTAAATTTAAATCATATTTATAATTCTCTTCTATATACTCTAGTAACTTTAATATAACAGGACTAATACTTTCATCTGCTTGTTCTAATTTAGTTTGTATATGTTTAAGCATATTAATTAGTTGAATTTCTATTTCATCTACAGTACTATGATTATTTACTATACATTCAAAATACTTATGCAAATCTTTTATAATCTTAGATTCATTAAAGTAATTATAAACATTTAAAAATATTTCTACTGATTTCATTTTAATTTGTTTTGGAGTTAAATCTTCTTCATTTTTTAATTTTCCAAAGATTTGATTGATATAGCCTGAAGTTTTAGAAATATCTTTACTTACTAACATTTTTTTTAGCTCTTCAAATTCTATATACGTATCATTTTGTTTTGACGCCTGTTCTTTGTAAAATTTTACCCAAGATTTATCTGAATATATCATTTTATATTCACTAATCTCTAAGGAAGTTTTATAACTTTTGTATATATCTTTAATTGAATTTACATATTTGCCTACACTTATATAAACTAAAGAATTACTTTCATTCATTATATCAGCTTTAAGTTGTGATAATTCGCTTGTTAATATGTCTTTATTTTTCTCATTAACAATTAGTAAAGCACTAGACTTAGATTTTATACAGTATATAAATTTATTATTTTTTATTTTTTCTTTTAATATAACACCTATATCACAAGATGTATCACTTAGTTCTATCATAGCTACACAATAATTATCATCTTTAAGTACTATATTTAATTCTTCTAAATTATTTGTAGCACTTTCTTCGTATTCTTCAGTTAGTAATTTTAATAGTAGGTTATTTTTTACTATACTTTTATCTGACATATTCTTTTCTTTTAATTTTATATTTTTATATATATTTTTTAAGTTTTCAGATAATTCATCTGTATCTATAGGTTTTAGTAAATAATTTTCTGCACCCATATTCATAGCTTTTTTAGCGTATTTAAACTCTTGAAATGCACTAAGTACTATGAAGTTAGTTTCATAATTTTCTTCTTTTAATTTGCTAATTAATTCTAAGCCCGTCATTTTAGGCATCATTATATCTGTTATTATTAAATCAATATCATTCTTTATTATCTCATTAAATCCATCTTCACCATTACTTGCACTTCCAACAATATTAAACCCATACTCTTCCCAAGGAACGATGTATCTTAATCCTTCCAATATAAATGGCTCATCGTCTAACAAATATACACTATACATCTTCATCCCCATCCTTTAAAATTGGTAGCTTTATTTTTACAGTAGTTCCTTCAAATTCTTTACTACTTATTTCTAGTCCATAATCATCTCCAAATTTTAATTTTAATCTGTTATTTATATTCATTAATCCTATTGAATTTGTTTTTTGTAGGTTTTTTACAAGTTGTTCCTTAATCATTAATAAGACCTTTTCATTTATTCCAACCCCATTATCTTTTATAACGATTTTTATATCTTCTTTTATTTTAATTACATTTATATCTATTTGATTATCATTACGATCTTTTCTTATTCCGTGGTTAATAATATTTTCAACTATTGGCTGTAAGATAAATTTTGGAACTATATAATCCATTGATTCTTCATCAGTGTTTATAGTATAGTCAAGTATTCCCTTATACCTTGTACAACATAAATTTAAATACATCTTACAATATTTTATTTCTTCACTTAATAAAACCATGCTTCCATTGTTATACGTAGAATATCTAAACATACATGCCAAACTATATATCATTCCTGCTACTTCTGTATTCTTACTAGAAAGCGCACACATTCTTATAACCTCTAGCATGTTATATAAAAAATGAGGTTTTATCTGTGCTTGAAGTGCATTTATTTCTGCCTGCTTTTGTTTAACCTCTGATATATAATTTTTATTTATATTATATTGTAGACTTTCACTCATTTTATCTATTCCTATAGCTATCATGTCTAACTCATCATCTTCTTTTTCTATGTTAAATCTTGCATCTAAATTTCCTTTTTTAATTTCTTCTATACATCTCATCATTTTTTTTAGTTTTAATGAATATCTGCGTATAATAAAATAAGTAATTAATATTATTGTTATAATACTTATTAATGATATCAATCCTATTTTTGATACAATACTTTTTATACCTAAATCATCATTATTTATTAAACTGATATATCTAAACTTAGTTTGAGCATCTTCTTTAAGATTAATTATAGGCTTATTATCAAGTAAAGTTTTAACATGTATAGTATTATTTTTATGTGAATAGCCTTCTTGTCCTATTTTTTGTATATAATCTTTTTTAATACTTTTATCTGAACTAAATACTATATCTTTACTTTCATCACAAATAATTAAATCGCCCTTTAAGTTTGTGTTTTTTAATATTTTATTTAATTCATTTAAATCAAAATATATATCAAGATACCCTATTGTATACATAGAATCTACATTTTTTATAGGCTTTGTAATTTTTCTCATAGATGCGTTTTGCTTTTTTAAGTTGTACCACTTATTATGATTTAAAACTATTTCACTTTTGTATTCCTTATCTTTATCATTAATTACTACTGCTAAAACATCACTTCTATTAGATAACATAGTATCTAGTAAGTACTTTAAATCAATTGGAGTTTTGCTTCTAGTTGAAAATCTATCTAATTTATAACTTAAATATTCTTCATATGATGATGTTGTTAAAACTTGAATTTCATTTGTTACATCCGATTGTGTGTTTACACCATTTATAATTGAATTACTGATTATATTTTGTTCTTCAAATCTTTTTTCTATATTAAATATTACTTCCGAATGAATATTTAGCTCATTTTGAATTTCATTTTCTATATAATAACTTAGAAATATATTTGCTAGTAAAAATATAGATATTATAGTTATAGTTGAATATATAAGTAACATTTTATTGAATAATTTATTTTTTATATACTTAGTGTGTAGTTTTTTCAAATCCCCACTCCCTATGCGCTAAGAGTTTTCTTTAAATATAAAAACCTCTTGTATAGTATGTGCATTACCCAATAAGAAGGTATAACCATAAAGAAAAATGGAATTAATCCTGGACTACCCTTTACAAAATAATAAATTAATCCAAATCCTGCTCCTATTATTACTGTTTGCATTGGACTAGTTAATGCTAATATAAATGAATTCTTTATATAATCTTTTATACTTAACTCAAAATGTACGTATGTAGGGAAAAAATAAATAAATGCTACACTTACAAAGAATAATACTGCCATTACTAGTATATATAGTACTGTTGAGTATAAAGCTTCCATTTTGTATAAAATATTAAGATCCATTGCTAAAAACATAAAAATAGCTGCAAAAAATAGACCACATTTATTAGCATTTTTAAATTCCTTTATATATACATCTTTAAATGTTTTAAATATAGGTATATCTAACTCGCCTTGAACCCACTTTCTTAGTATATAAAATGTTGTTACTGTTGCTGGCATAATACCTAGTACTACACCTCCCATTACTGTAAATGCAACCCATAAAAAGTTGAGTATTAAAAATCTGTAAATCCACTCACAAAAATTGATTAGTATTCCATCTAATTTCATATAAATCACCCCAGTTGTATTTTTGTTTATTACCATTTTAATATAAAAGGTTTTCCCTAGTTACATTATAATATATTAAAATAAAAGTTTTAAGCCTATTTTATAATAAACTTAAAACTTTTATTTTCAAATATTAAATATGAGAGCAAATTATTTCCATATTACCTTCTATTTTAAAGTCTTCTATCCCAAATGGTAATATAAAGTTAGCTCCTTTATTTAATAAATATTCTCTAGAGTCTAAATGTATTTTGCCACTACCTTCTAACACACTATATAATGTAAATGGTTTATCATGTGTAAATTTACATTCTCCAAATATATCTAGCTTATGTACACTAAAGAATTCATTACATATAAAAGTTGTACATTTATATGTATCCTTTGAAACTACACTGTAAGTATTATCACCTTCGATATGAGGAACTGTTGAAACATCTATTGATTTTTGTACATGTAGTTCACGTTTATTTCCATTATTATCAACTCTATCATAATCATAAACTCTATATGTAGTATCTGAGTTTTGTTGAGTTTCTAAAACTAAGGTTCCTTTACATAAAGCGTGGATAGTACCACTTGGAACATAGAAGAAATCTCCCTTTTTAATTTTAACTTTTCTGAGAAGATTATCCCACTCATCATTTTCTATCATTTTTTGTAACTCTTCTTTATTTTTAGCATTATGACCAAAAATCATCTCTGCATTATCATCACAATCTATAATATACCAACATTCTGTTTTTCCTAATTCTCCGTTTTCATTTACTTTAGCATATTTATCATCTGGATGAACTTGAACTGATAAATTGTCATTTGCATCTAATATTTTAGTAAGTAAAGGGAATTTTTCTCCCTCTATATTCCCAAATAATTCTCTATTTTCATTCCAAACTCTAGATAATGTTTTTCCTTTATACTTTCCATTTTGTATTTCACAATCTCCATTTTCATGAGAGCTTATAGCCCAACATTCTCCTGTATTATCAGATGGAATATCATAATTAAATTTATTTTTTAACTCGCTTCCGCCCCATATTCTATACATAAATAAAGGCTTTAAAAATAATGGTTCCATAAATATATTATCTCCTTAAAATTACCCTTGCTCATATAGCTTAAGTTTCATATTTGGTATTATATAAAAAAGCTGCCTTTTAAGACAGCCTTTTCACTAATTTCCTATAGCTATCGTTGCTATTTCAGATTTTCTTAAACTAATTGAATTTTCTATAATATTTTTCATATCTTCTTCTAATATATTTGTTTTGTACTTTTTCCCTTTTATTTCACACTTATTTATATTTAATGAAGAGTCAACATATGATGCATTAAATACTCTAAGTATCGTCTTATTATTTTCATTTAACTTTAATGTAGACCACATTACTGCTTTACCTTCAATGTCTAATAAGTTATAATTATGGCTTATACCATCTGTCTTAAGATCTAGTTGCTTAGTAAGTACTGGTACTTGGAACATATTAGCTTCTCTAAATGATTCATACATGTCTTGTCCATGAGTTATAATTTCTAATTCTGATTCATACTGTCCTTGACACTGTGCTTCTGGAGTTTCAAACACTCCCCAGTCTCCTAGCTCTCTAACGCTTCTAAGAAGAGTTACAGCTACCTGATTTCTTTCATCATTTAACATTTCATACTCATTTAAACCTTTGTTTGCTATTGTAATACCATATTCTTCATTATGAACATTTACAAAACCATGTTGATGTTGGCAGTTACTTGGATTTTCCCAAGTTTCGTAAGTAGTATTGCTTCTTTTTGCTACTTCAAATATAGATTCTGCAAAATGAACATCAGATTTTATATCTGTAGCAAATAACATTCTCATTCTGTGATCTTTAGCTATATTATTAAATGATGATTTTATTTTTAAGCCTTTCGATGATTTTTCTAACGTTAAAGTTGTTTTTATTATTAATGCTACAGTTTCTTTAACTCTTTGAGATTTTCTATGTTTAAATTCTAAAACTTCTTCTATCTCTTTATTTAATAATTCATTTGCACATGCTGGAACTTCAAAGTTATGAGTAATTTCAACTACTGCCTTATAAGGTAAGTCATCGACTACCTTTATATCAGCTTTTATGTCTTTTGTAGTTAAAGGTACTTCTCCAACTGGTTTCATATAAATGTATTCATTTCCTATATCACCAGTATTTTCATATATACATAAATCTTTAAACTTTTTATTAGTATTTTTATCTAATATATTAACTGATCCATTTTCATTAATTTCAACTTTTATATTTTCATTTTCTAATATATTTTCATTTATTAGTGAACTTTTAGTTTCATTGTCTATAATTTCATCATCTTTTACTAAAGCGTAAGTATCCCATCCAAATGATTTTATATTTTTAGTTTCAAGTTCTACTCTAACTAATCTGCTGTAATATGGCTGTCTAAACTTATCATCTGGTAAATCGTAATCAAACTTTATTCCTAAATCAGTTATTCTTGCATCTATTTTATTTCCATCTGAATCTACTACTTTAAATTTAGGTAATTCTACTTTTCTCATTTCCTTTGCTATTAAGTTAGGATGACCTTCTCTAAAATACTTTTTGTAAAGCTTAATATCAGTAGATATCACTGAACATCTATCATATCCAGTAGTATTTACTATCATAAATGGATGTACTTCTTCTCCTAACTTACTGAATTTTTCAGTATTAATTTGGCTACCTAAGTACATTAAACTTTCATTTATTATATACTTTGCAACGTCTTTTGCTTTATCAAATCTTGCTACCATTTCTCTATGTACTTCATCTACACTACAACCACATATACTATCATGAGGATGATTTTTCATTAAGGACTTCCACCCATATTCAAATAAGTGATGAGGATATTCAAATCCAAAGTTGTGTGCCATAGTTGCTAATGGTTCAGCTACTTTTTCAAATAAAGTTTGGCATAATTGATTCCATTGCTTTAAATAAACCCTAGCTGAAGCAGTATTTACTAATGTATACCATCCATCAGTTTGTTGGCTTCTAAGTTCTCCTTTTATAACTTGTAAATCATCATTCATATTTTCTCTTAATTCTTTTATATAATCATCAAAATTAGAATGTACAAATTCTATATCATCGTATAAATCTTTTGCAGTATTTATAGCTTGTGATAAATCGGTTTGTACTGGTTGATGGTCACATCCATTCATAAATAGTAATTGATTCGAAGATGCAAATTTAGCTGCATCATCAAGCCTTTTATCCCAGTACTCTTTTGCTTCATCTGGATTAGTTGGAACTTCCATTCCATTACAATACCAGTTTGCAAATAATATCCCTAGTACTCTCGATCCATCTGGTGATTCCCAATACATTTCTGAATATGGAGATTCAAATTTATCATCTGCACTTACTTCATTATTAAATCCAGTTGGCTTTACACCTCTTCCAAAGGCTGCAGTATCTATTCCAGCTTGTTTTAATATCTGCGGTGCTTGTCCCATATTCCCGAAAGAATCTGGGAAATATCCTACCTTAGCTACGTCTTTGTTATATTTTCCTGCATCTTTATGACCGTATTGTAAATTTCTTATATTCGATTCACTACTAGTTAAAAATTCATCCTGTAATACATACCATGGGCCTATTTTTAATTTACCTTCTTTTATTACTTTTTCTAATAATTCTTTCCTCTGTGGCCTTACTTCCAGGTAATCTTCTAATAAAACAGTTTGACCATCTAAGTGATAATATTTAAATTGTGAATCATTTTCAAAAGTATCTAAGAGTGTGTCCATAGTTTTTATAAGCATCATATGATGCGTTTCATATGGTAAATACCATTCTCTATCCCAGTGTGTATGAGATATTATGTGAGCTTTTTTTCTCATAATTTAAGTCCCCCATTTTATAGTAATTTATTTAAATTTATTATTTTATAGAGTTAAGGTAACTTCCTTACTCTAGTTAGTATTAAAATAAGAAAGTTACCTTTGGAGTATATATAAAATTTTAAAATAGTTAGCTTATTTATTCATTTTTATCTTTACTGTTTTTATTTCATAAGGAGTTAACGTTAATTTTATTTCTTTTTCATTTCTTAACTCTTCTGTTGGTCTTTCCATTAAGTCAGTTTCTTGCCATCCATTTATTTCATATCCACTAGTTATATTTACATATTGTTTACTTCCTGCATATTCATGTAAACGGATAACTACTGCATCTTCATCTTCACATTTCTTTATAGCATCAACTAAAACATATGCATCATTAAAATTAAACATTTTGTTTGGTATATCTTCTCTTATAGAACCAGTTATATGAGTTAATGGCTGATTTAATTCATAAGCTGCCTTAACTGTATTTCCTTCAACAAAATCGCCACTATGTGGAAGTAATGAATAAGTAAAGTTTTGCTCTCCTTGATCTTGTACTGGATCTGGGTGAGTAGCTGATTTTAATAATGTTAATCTTATTACATTATCTTTTATATCGTGGCCATACTTGCAGTTATTTAATAAACTTACTCCATAATCTCTTTGAGATAAGTCTACCCATTGTTGTGCTACAGTTTCAAATCTTGCCATATCCCAACTAGTATTCCAATGAGTAGGTCTCTTAACATTACCAAATTGTACGTCGTAAGTTGCCATTGTACTTCTTACATCAACTGGGAATGCAACTTTTAATAATTGCTTTTGCTCTCTCCAGTCAACATTAGTTACAAAGTCTATTCTTCTATTGTCTGCATACACTACCATATCTTGGTTTATAGTAGTATTCATATATTTGTAGCTAAATCTTACAACTGCTTTTAGGTTTTTACACTCTATTAACTCTATATTTTGTAAATCAGTAACTTCTCTCATTTTTTCTTGGTAATAAATATCTATATCCCAAGCTTCATGTGCCATTGGCTTATCTTCAAACATTTGAAGGACATTTCCTCTTTGACCTTTAGCTAATACTTCTCTATTATTAGTTCTATCAAATATAGAAGTTAATTGACCAACTTCATTCCATTTTATTTCATAATTAGGAGTAGTTATTTCATACTTACTATATTTAAATACTGATCCACTTTCATCTATAGACTCTTCTTTTAAAGTTATTCTCTTCCATCCAGTAGAAGGAACATCTTTAACTTTTACTATATACTTTCCTTCTTCTTTTTGTGATTCTAACTTGTTTCCATCTTCATCATAGAAATTACCTACTAAATCAGCTTCTATTTCTACAACCTCAGTTCTATCCCAGTTAGCATTATTTATAACTGTAAAAGTGTTTTCTTTTTCAGTTACTAGAGTTTTATTGAAATCATCCCTAGCATCAAGTGCTAAATCTTCTGCTTCTTTATACTCTATTTTTACATCTTCATATACTTCTGTAATTGAAGAACCTGGTATTATGTCGTGGAATTGATTTCTAAGTATAGTTTTCCATCCTTTAAGTAAGTTTGTACTTGGATAAGTATTCCAATCATTATTTGCTAATGAATTTATCGCTCCTAGCCACTCAGTTTCTCTATATAAAAGTTCTAACTTTCTATTCATCATCTTAGTGTAAGCTTGGCTTGTATATGTCCCTCTATGGTATTCTAAGTATAATTCTCCGTCCCACGTATGAACATATTCATTCGTATTTTCTACTTTTTCTCTTAAAGCTTTGAAGTATTCTCCTGCTTTTCCTGTTTTAACATTTGGAAGACCTGGCATTTTGTCTAATCTTCTTCTGTATTCTAACATTTCACGGTTTACACCGCCACCGCCATCTCCAAATCCATAAGAAACTAAAAGATCTTTAGTTAAGTTTTTATCTGTATAAGCATCCCATACACCTTTTACTGTTTTTGGTGTAAGTCTTCCATTATATGTATAGAACCATGATCCTGGTTGACTCCATGGCTCTGGAGTAGTTATAAAGTGAGTTAATATTTCAGAACCATCTATACCTCTCCAATTAAATGTATCATGCGGCATTCTATTGTATTGATTCCAGCTTATCTTTGTAGTCATAAATGTTTTTATTCCTGATTTTTTAAGTATTTGAGGTAATGCCCATGAATATCCAAATACGTCTGGTAACCATAAGTATTCAACATCTTTATCAAATTCTTCTTTTATAAATCTTGAACCAACTAATAATTGTCTAACTAATGATTCTCCTGATGGTATATTACAGTCTGCTTCTAACCACATACCTCCATCAATTTCCCAAGAACCATCTGCTACTTTTTGCTTTATAGCTTCGTATAATTCTGGATAATCATTCTTTACATACTCGTATAATTGTGGTTGAGTTTGTAAGAATACATACTCTGGATATCTTTCCATAAGTCTAAGTACTGTAGAGAATGATCTTGCACACTTTTCTCTAGTGTGTTTTAATCTCCATAGCCATGCAACATCTATATGAGTATGTCCTATACAAGTTACATTAATTACTGAGTGTTTATCTATTTTATCAATTTCTTCATTTATGTAATCTGCTGCTTTGTGCGCTGATTCATAGAAATCTTCACTTCCTGGATATGCCCAATCTATAAATTTAAATGCATCATTTAAGATTTTAGTTAAGTTAACTTTATCTACAGAGTACTCATCTAATTCCCCTATTGTCTCTAAAATTACCATAGCATTGTAATATAAATCATCCATTTTTTCATCTAACCATGCTATTTGAGCTCTATTTATACGATGTTCTTGATCTCTTTTTACTCCTCCGCCTTCAAGCCCAGTCCATAGTCTAAACATTAGCTCTAAATTAGTCCCTGAAGTACTCTCTGGAAAGAATACTTCCTTATGGTTGCTATCTACACCTTGATATGGCCTATTATTTAAGTAAAATAATGATTCAAATCCTGAGTTGTTACCTGCTCCGGTTTCCCCAAAATCAAATATACCAACTACTTTATTTTCTCCCCAAGATTTAGGTATTTCTACAGTTTTATTCATCCAAAGGTATAAATCTCTACCTTTCCAAGTCTCCCCTGTTCTTATTACTCCATCAAATTCTGTTGGTATTTCCGGATTTATATCTCTATCACCATTTAGTTTAGTGTTAAAATATTCAAGTTCTATTATATCTCTATATCTATAGTTATCTAACTCATGTATTCTATTTCTAAGTTTATCTATTGTATAAAACATATCTGTCCTCCCCTAAAACTTTTTATAATTAGTTTTCTTATTCATATTTCGATTATAATTTAGAAACGTTTTCAATGTCAATTTTCTACACATATATACTTATTTAGTGCAGTTTTTATAATATGAGTATAGCTGTTTATTATAGGAATGCTGCGCCTATTATTCCTGCATCAGACCCTAAACTAGCGCACACTATTTTTGCAAAATCTTCATTTCTATATAATACATACTCTCTTATAATTGGCTCTATATCTTTAAGTATTATATCGCTTGCTCTAGATACTCCCCCTCCAATAGATATAATCTCTGGATCTAATATATTTATAATACTAGCCATAGCTTTAGCTAAATACATTTTAAATCTAGTAATTATCTTTATAGCTACTTCATCACCTTGTCTATAGGCATCAAATACAGTCTTTGCAGTTATTTGTTCTAAATCACCTTCAACAAGGTCTAGTATTACACTTTTCCTACCTTCTATTATTAGTTTCTGAGCATACTTTATAATTGCAGTTGCTGAGCAGAAAGTTTCTAAACATCCATTATTGCCACAGTTACAATCAAAATAGTTTTCTCCTATTATTGCATGACCTATTTCAGATCCCATACCATGTGCTCCAGTAAATGCCTTTTCATTTATTATTATTCCACCACCAACTCCAGTCCCTAGAGTATACATAACTGCAACACTTGCACCCTTCATACTTCCAAACTTGGCTTCTCCAAGCGCTGCAACAGTTGCATCATTTTCAGCATTAACTTTAACTTCAGGAAATCTTCTTTTTAATGCATCCATAAAATCAACTTCAAACCATCCTAAATTTACACAAGTTACTAATCCAGTTTTGTTTATAAAACTCGGTACTCCAAACCCTATAGATTCTATATTTTCTATACTTATATTATTTTCATCTAATAAACTTCTTACTAAAGTGTTTATATCATTCATTACCTTTTCAAATCCGCTGTCTACATCAGTTTTGCACTCTTTTCTAAAAAGAATTTTACCAAACTCATTAACCACTCCAGCTTGAATTCCTGTTCCCCCAATGTCAACTCCAACAAAATACATATTTTCCTCCTTAAATCACCTTTTAGCTTTATTGAATTTTAATTTATTTATATATCACTTTCTAGAAAAGTAATTTAATTCTTTAATTAATTCCTTAATTCTATATTATATTAATGATTTTAATAGTAAAAGTTCAAATATCTAACTTTTTCTATACTTATCTTATATTCAACTTTAAAATGTACAGTTATATGAAAACATTTTCTTTATTATATTTAATCCGTACCTTATACTAATTACTATAAACATTAATTAGAATCAACCATTGGGGGTATTTAGTATGAATAAACTTGAATCAATAAAATTATTTAATAACTTACAACAAGTATCAAAAAAATATAGTAATTTAGAATTAAAAAATAACGAAAAAGAATTAGAAGATAATCAAAAATTAAATTCATTAATTCAATTTTATAAATCAAATATAAATCAGATAAAAGAACGTGCTCATTTTATATCTAAGCAAACTAGAGAAGAGCTAAAAAATTCAAACTCTAAAGATATTTATAAAACTCTTCTTCAACTAAATAATTTTGCTAGTGATAAATATAAAAGTTTAAGCTTAAGTAATATGGATATTGAATCAACTACAGTTAAAGCTGTTATGCTTACAACTATAGATGAATTAATTCTTATAAATGAGTCTATTAGAAATAAAGACTATTTAAAAGATAAAGATACTTATTTTTATATCTATGAAAAAATTACTATAAATGCATTTATGACTTTTCTAGCTTTAAAAGATATGGATATTGAAAAATCTAAAATAGATAACTTATCTCAAGCTATACTTAGCCAAATTCAAACACTATCATTTATATCTTTATAAATAAATTTATTTATGTGGCACTTAATTTTTAAGTGTCATATTTTTTTATTAAATACATAAATAAGTTGATATACTTGATATATTTTTATTTATTTACTATTTAATAATATACATGTATAATCTTCTTAATAACACTGTATCAATAATATTTTTTATAGTCAATAACACTTGTTTAAGTTGTATATTAAGTTGATATTGTTGATATATTTTAGGAGGTAAGATTACTAATGGATAATACAAATTCTTTTTTATACATAAAGATAAAGGAATATCTTTTAGAGCTAATCGATAAAAATAAAGATATACCAAATTATAAACTTCCATCTGAAAATCAGCTTGCCCTCAAATTTGATGCAAGCAGAATTTCAGCAAAAAATGCAATAAAGTCCCTTCAAAATGAAGGTCTAGTTTACAGACTTCAAGGAAAGGGAACTTTTATAAATCATAATATAAATTCTCATAGTAAATCTTTTAAAAATACAACGAACTCTATTAAAATTTCTGATTTTGAAAATGAGAATATAATATGTATGTTAATACCAGGAATAGATAGTAGGTTTGCTATAAATATAATAAATGGAGCAAAAGAATATCTTGAATCTAATGATTTTAAATTAGTATTAATGATTACTGATACAAATCAAGATAAAGAAAAAGAGCTTATAAAGACAGCTTTAAATATGAATTGTAGAGGATTAATCATCTTTCCTAGCGATAATCAAATTTATAATCCTGAAATTTTAAAACTTTCTCTTAATAAGTTTCCGACAGTTTTAATAGATAGAAAATTAGAAGGTCTAGATATAAGCTATGTTGCTAGCGATCATTTTAACTCTGCATTTAATGCTACTGATTACTTAGTAAAAAAAGGTCATACTAATATAGGGTTTATTAGTCCTAGTCCTAAAATTGCATCTTCTGTATGTGAAAGAATACATGGATATGAAAAAGCCTTAAGTTCTAGTGTTGGATTAAGAGATCAATTAAAATTGACCCTTCCATTTGAATTAGAAAATAGAACTCAATCATTAAAAAACTATTTATCTAAAAATAAAGATATCTCCGCTATAATTTGCGAGGGTGGAATGACAGGGCTTAGCTTAATTAAAATAATCTATTCTCTAGACCTTAAATGTCCTGATGACATAGAACTTATTTTATATGACAATGAGTTTGAACAATATATGGATTTTCTTCCATGTAAACCTATAGTAATAGAGCAAAATCCACATGAAATCGGATATACTTCGGGTAAAGTTTTACAGAACCTAATAACTAATAAATCAACACCTCAAAGCATAACAATAAATGAAAAAATTATATTTTAATATATAAAAACTAAAGTGCTGATATATTATCAGCACTTTAGTAGCAATTATTATATTCTATTTTTATAGGAATAACTTTATCTAAATTTGTTCCATGAGCAGTTATTTTCATACATCCGCTACCAGGACATTCAGCTATAAATGTTGTAAAAAAGCATCCATCTCCAAAACTTATTGCCGGACTAAAAGTCATTGTTCCTAAATCATAATCGGATAGTTCAAAGTTTATTATAGCATTTCTTATAGGATGGCCATGGGCATCTACTAATACTCCAAATATCATTTGTCTTCCACCTGGATTTAACTCTATTTTATATGGAAACATATATTTTAAACATACTTGCTTAGGTCCTTGAGGTTGAACTTTCTTATGTTTTTTTCCTCTAGAGCAATCTTCACTTAACTCTATATTGCATTCATTTTTTAGTTTATTTTTTAAAAACTCATGAAGTTCTTCCTTCGTCTTGATTTCTTTACCTTCTATAAATAAAGTATCCATAAATCCCCCACCTTTATATTCTAAAATAGCATCTTAAAATATATTATGATTTAGAATAGTAAGATATTCCTTTATATAAAAAATTCACTTCGCTTAAGCCACTGCGTGGGCGATATATTTCATGTCGCCAACGACTTCGTCCGTTGCTCAAAAGATTTTTTACGCTCACTAAGTTAGTGGCTGTTACTTATGTATAGTAATTATCCATAGTTATTGAAGTAATATAGTTTCCTTAAGCGTAAAAAAGTCCTAGGAAAATCTCCTAGAACTTCTTTTTACTTTTTTTTAAACATATCTTCAATTTTTTGTCCAAAAGTTCTTTTCTTTTCATGAACTTCTTCTCCGCATTCTTTAGCGAATTCTCTTAATATATCTTTTTGTTTTTCATTTAATTTTCTTGGAGTATCAACGACTACTTTTATATATTGATCTCCTCTAGAGTTTCCTCTTAATCTTGGTATACCTTTTTCTCTTAATCTAAATACGGTTCCAGTTTGAGTCCCTTCTGGAACTGTGTATTTAACTTTCCCATCTAATGTAGGAACTTCTATTTCATCCCCTAATGCTGCCTGTATAAATGTAATTGGCATATCAAAGTAAATATCATTTCCTTCTCTAGTGAATAATGGATGCGATTTAACATTTACTACTATATAAAGGTCTCCTCTTGGTCCACCTTTACTTCCAAGTTCACCTTGACCTGAAAGTTTTATCATTTGACCATCATCTATACCTGCTGGTATATCAACTTCTATAGTCTTAACTTTTCTAGTACTTCCTTGTCCGCTACACTTACTACATGGAGATTCAACTACTTCACCTTCTCCATTACATGCACTACAAGTTCTAGAACTTGCTATATTTCCAAATGGAGTTCTTTGTACTGTTCTAACTTCACCTGCTCCATTACAAGTAGGGCAAGTCTTCTTAGATGTTCCAGGTTTCGCCCCACTTCCGTGACATTCACTACATTCTTCACTTCTATTTATTTTTATAGACATTTTTTTTACCGAATGCAGCTTCTTCAAAAGTTATATCTACATCCTGTCTAATATCAGCTCCACGTTCCGGACCTCTTCTTCTAGCTCTTCCTCCGCCGAAGCCTCCACCAAATATATCTCCAAACATATCTCCGAATATATCTTCAAATCCACCGAATCCTTGACCGTTAAATCCGCCTTGACCAAATCCACCTTGACCATTCATACCTTCATGGCCAAATTGATCATAAGTTCTTCTTTTAGTATCATCTGATAAAACTTCATATGCTTCATTTACTTCTTTGAATTTTTCTTCAGCTTCTTTATTATCTGGATTTCTATCTGGATGATATTTCATTGCCATTTTTCTATATGCTTTTTTAAGCGCTTGTGCATCTGCATCTTTATCAACGCCAAGAACTTCATAGTAATCTCTTTTAGTACTCAAATTTTGACACCACCTTCATTTTACAAAACAATAGCTTGTAGAATATCAAACTACAAGCTATTATCTCTATTTAAGCAATTATTGCTCTAGAAAAGATACTCTTTTCTTTAATATATATTATTATATACAAATACTTCTATTTGTGTAAATTATTTTTCATCGTTTACTTCTGTAAAGTCAGCATCTACTACATTATCATCTTGTGCTGATCCTGATTGTTCTTGTCCTGGAGCTTGTTGTTCAGCTTGTGCTTGTTGATACATTTGTTCAGAAACTTTATGGAATTTATTCATTACTTCATCCATAGCTTTTTTGATTTCTTCAGCTGTTGAATCTTCTTTTTCTTTAACTGTTTTTAACTCAGCTATTGCAGCTTCTATTGCAGATTTATCATCAGCATTTACTTTATCACCAAGTTCATTTAAAGTTTTTTCTGTTTGGTATATTGTAGAATCAGCTTGATTTAATGCTTCTATTTTATCTTTCTTTTGCTTATCAGCTTCAGCATTCATCTCAGCTTCTTTTACTTTCTTTTCTATTTCTTCTTCAGATAAATTAGTTCCTGAAGTTATAGTTACCTTTTGCTCTTTTCCTGTTCCTAAATCTTTAGCAGTAACATGAACTATACCATTTGCATCTATGTCGAAAGTAACTTCTATTTGAGGTATTCCTCTTGGTGCTGGTGGTATATCTGTTAATTGGAACCTACCTAAAGTACTATTGTCGTAAGACATACTTCTTTCACCTTGAAGTACATGTATATCAACAGCAGTTTGATTATCTGCAGCAGTTGAGAATACTTGAGACTTCTTAGTTGGTATTGTTGTATTTCTTTCTATTATCTTAGTCATTACGTTACCCATAGTTTCTATACCTAAAGATAATGGAGTAACATCAAGAAGTAATAAATCATTAACTTCTCCAGTTAAAACACCAGCTTGTATAGCAGCACCTGCAGCAACACATTCATCTGGGTTTATCCCTTTATGAGCTTCTTTTCCTATAAACTTCTTAACTGCTTCTTGAACAGCTGGTATTCTAGTTGATCCTCCAACTAATAATACATCATCTATATCAGATGTAGATAATCCTGCATCTTGTAATGCTCTTCTTGTTGGTTCCATAGTTTTTTCAACTAAGTTAGAAGTTAATTCATCAAACTTAGCTCTTGTTAAATCTATATTCATATGCTTTGGCCCTTCAGCTGTAGCAGTTATGAATGGTAAGTTTATATTTGTAGACATTGTAGATGATAATTCTTTTTTAGCTTTTTCAGCAGCTTCTTTTAATCTTTGAAGAGCCATCTTATCATTTCTTAAATCTACGCCTTCAGCTTTTTTAAATTCATCAGCTAAGTAATCTATAATTATTTGGTCAAAGTCATCTCCACCTAATCTGTTGTTACCAGCAGTAGCTAAAACTTCGAATGTTCCATCTCCTATTTCAAGTATAGAAACGTCAAATGTTCCTCCACCTAAGTCAAATACTAATATTTTCTTTTCTTGATCTAATTTATCCATACCGTAAGCAAGAGCTGCTGCAGTTGGTTCATTTATTATTCTTTTAACATCAAGACCTGCTATTCTACCTGCATCTTTAGTTGCTTGTCTTTGAGCATCTGTAAAGTATGCTGGAACTGTTATAACAGCTTCTGTTACTGGTTGACCTAAGTAAGCCTCAGCATCAGCCTTTAATTTTTGTAAAGTTATTGCAGATATTTCTTGCGGAGTATAACCTTTCCCATCTATATTAACTTTATAGTCTGTTCCCATATGAGTTTTTATAGATATTATTGTTTTGTCAGCATTAGTAACTGCTTGTCTTTTTGCAGGTTCTCCTACTATTCTTTCACCATCTTTAGTGAATGCTACTACTGATGGAGTAGTTCTCATACCTTCTGCATTTGTTATAACTTGTGCTTCTCCACCTTCAAGTACTGCAACACAAGAGTTAGTTGTTCCTAAGTCAATTCCTATTACTTTTCCCATGATTAATATCCTCCTTAATTGGTTATATATTAATTTTTATATTCTTATTTTAGTATTTTAACTTCATTTTTATATGAAGAATTATTAGTTAATTAATCTTTTGTATAAACTTATTTTAGCAAGAAACTTTAACCATACTAGCTCTTAACACCTTTGTTCCTAGCTTATATCCTTTTTGAAGAACCATAACTACTTTATTGGCTTCAACTCCATCTATACTTTCTTGCATTACTGCTAGATGTAGATTTGGATCAAAATCTGCATCTTCAGCTTCTATTTCTTCTACTCCAAATTTCACTAGAGTATCTTTAAGTTGCTTATAAACTAAATCTATACCTTTATACATGTTATCTTCTTTATCTTCACATGCATCTAATGCTCTTTCCATATTGTCTATAACTGGTATTAAATCGCCTATTATTTTTTCATTTGCAAATAAACCTATAGTTTCTTTTTCTTGTTGTGTTCTTCTTCTATAGTTTGCATATTCAGCTTGAAGCCTTTGATTTTGATCATTAAGTGATTCTATTTCTTCCTTTAGTTTATTTTCTTCTAACTTAGAATTTATATCAGATATATTATCTCCTTGGTTAGATTCTTCACACTGACACTCTTCTTGACACTCTTCAACTTTTTCAGTCTGAAGTTCTTTGTCTAAAGTGTCTTTATCTTCTTTTATTTCTTCTTGTTGTATGTTATTTTCTTCCAAGATATTACACCCCTTAGTTATTTTTATTATAAATTTATTTTTTATTAAATAATAAGCTCATATAATTGACTATCGAATAGATTCTTGCATAATCCATTCTTGTAGGACCAATAAAACTTATACGACCTACCAAATCTTTATCAATATTATATGTTGCTGTAACTATACTGCAATCTTTAGCTAACTCACAGTCATTATCACTACCTATTATTATATTTATATTATCCTTTTGTATTCCTTTAGATCTAACCATGCTAGTTATAGTTTCTTTTTTCTCAAGCATGTTCAAAAATGATTTTGCTTTTATTATATCGTTAAACTCTGGATAACTAAATATATTGGTAGCTCCATTTAATGAAACTGATAAGTCTTCTTCGGATATATTAAAGTTAAGCGCATTTACAAGCTCATCTATAAATGCTGAATACTCACTTATCTCATATTTTATAAATGCAATTAATCTATTATCTAGTTCTGTTATGCTTTTTCCTGATAATTTATTTGTAAGATTATCAGAAATTAGGTTTAACTTAGACTGATCTAAATTAATATTAGTTAAAAGATTTGCATTTTTTATATCACCTTTGTCTGTGACCACTATTAGTAGAATTTTATTATCACCCATTCCTACTAGCTGTATGTGCTTTATAACACTTTGATTCACTAAACTTTTAGTCACAGCTACTGTTGTATAATTAGTAAGCTGAGATAATAACTTAGAAGTCTCATGAATTAAATCTTTTATATGATTTACATTTTTTTCTAAACATTGTTCAATTAATAGCTTTTCATCATCCCTAAGCTCATTTTGAGACATAAGTAAATCTACATATAATTTATATCCTTTTTCAGAAGGAACTCTACCTGCAGATGTATGTGGCTGAATCAAATAGCCTAGTTCTTCAAGATCAGCCATTTCGTTTCTTATAGTTGCGGCACTAACTCCTAAATCATGTTTTTTTGATATAGTTCTAGAGCCTACAGCTTCAGCCGTTTCTATATAATCTTTAACTATAGCTTTGAGGATATTTAGTTTTCTTTCGTTTAGCTCCATATTTTCGCCTCCTCGCTGTTAGCACTCACTAAATTCGAGTGCTAAAAAGATTATATATATTATATATCATTATATTTTTCATTTGTCAACACCTCTAAATTAATCTATAAATTCTATAAAGATACTATTTGATATTTCTCTTCCTGATTGAGTAAGTCTAATCCCAGTTATATCCTCATTTATAAGTTTTCTTTCTTTTAACTTATTTATTTCTTTACTATATTTTTCCTTAAAATTTATATTAAATTCTTCTTTAAAATCTTTAAACTTTATACCTTCATTCATTCTAAGACCCATAAATATTTTTTCTTGAATTTTATCATCTAAAGTTAAATTATCTTTACTTTCTATTGGCTTTTCATTTAAAGATAGTTTTTCATGATATTCTTTTAAAGATTCAACATTATTATATCTAAAATCATTTATATATCCTGAAGCACCTGGTCCAAGTCCTATATAATGATCACATTTCCAATATAGTATATTATGTTCACATTCACATCTATCTTTTGCATAATTAGATATTTCATATTGATTATAGCCATTACTTTTTAAGTAATCTATAGTATAGTTATACATATTAATATCTGTATCCTCATCTATAACATCAAATTCATTATTTTCATACATATCATATAATTTTGTGCCTTCTTCTAATATAAGTGAGTATGCTGATATATGTGATGGATTTAAGTTAACTATTTTATCTAAACTTTCTTTCCAATCTTCAAATGTTTGATTTGGAAGTGCGTACATTAAATCTATATTGATATTTTTAAACCCAACTTCTAGTGCATCTTTATAGTTTTTTTCAAATTCATCATAAGTATGTATTCTTCCAATAGATTTTAAGTGATAATCCTGAACAGCCTGAAGTCCTATACTAAGTCGATTTATACCAATCTCTTTCATAGTTTTTAATTTTTCTTTAGTTAGAGTCCCAGGATTACACTCAACTGTTATTTCAGCATCATTTTTGACATTAAAATATAAATTTATATTTTCAAATATATATTTTAATTCATTACTATTTAGTATACTTGGTGTTCCTCCTCCTAAGAAAACACTTGTAATATAATTATCTTCTTTCAAATCTTTGCTATATAGTTCCATCTCTTTTTTCAAGTCTTTTAAATACTTATCTTTCGCTATTTTATCCATCTTAAATGAGTTAAAATCACAGTAATTACATTTACTTACGCAAAACGGAATATGTATATATAATCCTAACATTAAATTTTCCTCTTTTCATATTTTCTATAACTTAAATTATACCTTTTTATGCCATATCAAGCCATCATATTATATTAAATAAATCTAATTTAAAATTTTTTTATATTTAATTTTGAATTCCCTAAAATAATATAGTTTAAACTTAATATTTATATAAATTTAAAGGTCTTTACTTAAGTATTAAGCAAAGACCTTTATAAAATATATAAATTTAATTACTTTGTTTGCTCATATATGAATATATCGGAAGTCCTATTAACGTTATAATTATACCTCCTAATGCTATTGTTGTGGCTGTTATTAATTGATTTAGTATAACAAATATACCACCTGCTATAGCTATTAATGGTATAACTGGATAAAGAGGAACTTTATACGGTCTTGGTAAGTCTGGATAATCTCTTCTAAGCTTCATAACGCCTATAAATGTTAATACATAAAATACCCAAACTATAAATATAGTTAAGTCAGTTAGTAAATTAAACTGCCCTGATAATGCATATATGCAAGCTAGTATAGCTATTAACCAAATTGAGTTATATGGAGATCCTCCACTATTAACTTTTGATAACATTTCACTACATGGAAGTGTTCCATTTTTAGCTAGTGTATACGGTATTCTAGGACCTGTAAGTAAGTATCCATTTAATGTACCAAATACTGATATAAGTATACCTACAGTTATTACATCTCCTCCTATAGGACCAAATATTTTAGTTGCTACTAGTGCTGCCGGTGCTGTTACTTTAGCTAATTCACTTGCTGGAGCTACCCATAAATATGATAAATTTATAACTACATATACAGCCATTACAAGAGATAGTCCTCCTATTATAGCAGTTGGTAAGTCTCTTCCTGGATTTTTCATTTCTCCAGCTATAGCACCTACATTTATCCATCCATCATATGCAAATAATGCTGCTATTAATACTTGACCTAAAGCTTTATTTATAGTTACACCTTCTCCCACCATAGGACTTATAATTGGGTTTCCACTTCCTTTTATAAAACCAAATATTATTATTAATATTAGTGGTAATAATTTACAAACTGTAGAAACTGTTTGTATACTACCTCCTAAAGATGAACCTACAGTGTTTAATAATGCTAATAAAATTATAACTCCTATAGCTATAGGTAAAACTATGGACATGTTAGATGATGCATATCCCATAAGTTCTGCAACTTGTTGTGCAAATATTACAGCTAATGCTGCTGCTGTCCCTGGGAAAAATAATACAGTTTGCATCCAACCTGTTAAAAAACCTAACTTAGCTCCGTATATTTCTTCTATATATACCATCATTCCACCAGTTTTTGGTATTGCAGCTGATACTTCTGCAGCTGTAAGTCCTGCTGTTATAGTTATAATACCTGCTATAACCCAGACAAGCATTCCTAATCCTGGTGCTCCATTAGTTGTAGAATATATTGATTGTGGTTTAAAAAATACACCTGAACCTATAACCATACCTACAACTGTAGAAAGGGCTGCGGAAAAACCAAGTGTTTTCTTAAGTTTATTACTCATAGCTTTCCTCCTGTCAATTTTATAAATATATAAAATTATTTCATTTGATGCATGGATTTAGTATTACCATATTTTTTTTAATTATAAAATTTTCACATTAAAAGTGCTTTTTTAATAGATAGAAAGCTGTATATGACTAAAGCCTAACCAATATATTAAGAGAAATTTTTTACATATATACTACAATATATTTTTTATTTACATAAAAATTTAAGTTCTATCTATGTAAAAATATGCTTTTCACTCT
>NZ_HG529366.1 GCF_000499525.1 Faecalimicrobium dakarense
TTTTTATTATATTTTGATTTTATTATTTTATTTTCTAAAACTTTTTGCTATATTTAAAAGCTCTATATCTTCTGATGTTAAAGGCTCGTCTATCTTTAAATTGTGAGGCATCTTAACTCCATTTTCATCAATGCAAACAAAAGTTAAAAAACCATCTACTATAATGTTCTCATTATTATTTCTAGTAACTTTTCCATAAACAATTAAACTTGTTTTTCCAGTATAAATTATTTTAGATTTTATATTTATAACATCGCCTTTTCTTATAGGCTGGTTAAAATTAATTCCATTAACTTTTCGGCATACTAAATTTTCTGGGTGCTTATATTCATCTGCGACTGTTATAAAACAACTCTCAACAAACCATTCTGTCATCCTTCCAGCAAACAACGTTCCATGGTGATTTAAGTCTTCTCCCTTAACAAGTCTATATGTATCATAATATTTCATATAAATCCCTCCTAGTATATTAATATATAAGCTATCGTTTATATACTAATATACTATACCTAAAATCCTAAATTAACAATAATTTCCAATAAGATTTAACATTAATTTATTAATAGATTACATAATTATGTTCATTGTCAGTGCCTTTGAAATAAAAAAACCAAAGATTTAAATCTTTGGTTCTGAGTTTATATTGTCTTATTCATCTAATTTTAATACAGACATAAATGCTTTTTGAGGAACTTCAACAGATCCTACTTGTCTCATACGTTTCTTACCTTCTTTTTGCTTTTCAAGAAGTTTCTTCTTACGAGATATATCTCCACCGTAACACTTAGCTAGTACGTCTTTTCTAAGCGCACTTATAGTTTCTCTAGCAACTACCTTGTTACCAACAGCTGCTTGTATTGGTATTGGGAATTGATGTCTTGGTATTTCATTTTTTAATTTTTCACACATAGATTTACCTCTTGGGTAAGCTCTAGTTTCATGTACTATGAAACTAAGTGCATCTACTTGTTCTTTATTTATTAATATATCAAGTTTAACAAGTGTAGAAGGAACATATCCTTTTACCTCGTAATCTAGCGATCCATATCCTCTAGTTCTAGATTTTAATGCATCGAAGAAATCATATACAACTTCATTAAGAGGAAGGTCGTAATGAAGCATAACTCTCTTTTCATCTATATACTCCATGTTTATCATGTTTCCACGTCTTTCTTGACAAAGTTCCATAACTATACCTACATAATCTTTAGGAACTATTATGTCCCCTTTAACTATAGGTTCTTCTATCATTTTGATTTCAGACACCTCTGGTAAGTTAGCAGGGTTTTGAATCATAACAACTTCCCCATCAGTTTTTGTAACTCTGTATATAACAGACGGTGCAGTTGTTATAATATCAAGATTAAATTCTCTTTCTAATCTTTCTTGAATTATTTCCATGTGTAAAAGTCCTAAGAAACCACATCTAAATCCAAATCCTAATGCCGCTGAAGTCTCAGCTTCAAACTCAAGTGCTGCATCATTTACTTGTAATTTTTCAAGTGCATCTCTTACGTTTTCATACTTTTCACCTTCACCTGGGTATATACCACAGTAAACCATTGGTGTAGCTTTTTTATATCCTGGCATAGGACTATCAGTAGGATAATCTGCATTAGTTATTGTATCCCCTACTTGACAACTTCTTATATCTTTAATACTCGCTGCGATATAACCAACATCTCCAGCACAAAGTTCATTAAGTTCTGTTTGACCTGGAGCCATAATTCCAACTTCAGTTACTTCGAACTTTTTATTAGTATTCATCATTTTTATTGTCATACCTTTTTTTACTGTTCCTTCATATACTCTAACATAAGCTACAACACCTTTGTATGCATCATAGTATGAGTCAAATATTAAGGCTTTTAGTGGCGCTTCTTTATCTCCTTTAGGAGCTGGTACATTTTTTACTATAGCTTCTAATACGTCTTCTATGTTTAGACCACTCTTAGCTGATATAAGCGGTGCTTCACTTGCATCAAGCCCTATTATATCTTCTATTTCTTGCTTTATTTCATCTGGTCTAGCACTTGGTAAATCTATCTTATTTATAACTGGTAATATCTCTAAATCTTGATCTAGAGCTAAATAAACGTTAGCTAATGTTTGAGCCTCAACACCTTGTGCTGCATCTACTACTAATAATGCACCTTCACATGCTGCTAAACTTCTTGAAACCTCATAAGTAAAGTCTACATGACCTGGCGTATCTATAAGATTTAAATAATATTCATTTCCATCCTTAGCTTTATATACTAATCTTATATTTTGAAGCTTTATAGTGATTCCTCTTTCTCTTTCAAGATCCATGTTGTCTAATAATTGAGCTTTCATGTCTCTGTCACTAACAAGTCCCGTCTTTTGTATTAATCTATCAGCTAAGGTAGACTTCCCGTGATCTATATGTGCTATTATACTAAAATTTCTAGTTCTACTTTGTTTATTGTCCACCTTGTTTCCTCCTTTATTATTTATCATAACTTTTATTTTATAATATATCCTCTTTTATGTAAATAACAGTTATATAAAAA
>NZ_HG529367.1 GCF_000499525.1 Faecalimicrobium dakarense
ATTATGATATAAGTCTTATTTTTATTATTATTTATTAAAATTTTTAATTATATTATCCTTAATTTCTCCAATATTATTAAAATCTATGTTTTCTTTTATATTACCTATTATAGAGCTTATTGTAAATGTTTTTTCTCCTAACATTTGTTTAGCACTATTATCTACTATAATTATACAAATCATTAGATTTATAGCCATACATAACATAAATACTATTTTACTTATAAATCTAATTTTTTTATTTTTATGTTTTTTTTGTATAGTCTTTTCTAATCTACTCATTTGTTTCTCCTATTATAATAGATTAATTCTTTTGTTTAAAATATTCATCTAATATTTGAGCTACATATTTAGCACTTGCCTTTGCTTCTGTAGCAGTTGTTCCATTACTTCCAACTTCTATTAACATATGATTTTTAGCAACAAATTGATTATACTTTCCATATGGTTTTTCTACTACTGGAAGAATTAATTCTGGATATTTACTTTGTGCAAACTTTGTTATGTCTTGTGCTAATGATCTAACATGTTCT
The DNA here is from genome assembly GCF_000499525.1 of Faecalimicrobium dakarense. GTDB lineage: Bacteria > Bacillota > Clostridia > Peptostreptococcales > Peptostreptococcaceae > Faecalimicrobium > Faecalimicrobium dakarense. The sequence continues at coordinate 534 of NZ_HG529367.1, forward strand.
ACGTTCGGATTTTTTTCTCCTACTACAAAGAAGAATTTTGCTACTTTCTCTCCATTAATAGTTGTCGTCATTCTTTCTTCCTCTGACCTTTTAAGTGCGTCATTAGTTAAATCTCTTGCATCTCTATGTAGGTCTATAGCAATATCTATACTATTATATTTTGGTAAAATAGATTGTATTGTTTTTAAACTATTTGCATAAGCATGATTGAATGAAGGATAATCATTGTATTTAGTTGTATGAACTACACCCCATCCTTTTTTATTTAGCTCTTCTGTAACTAAACCACCTACAGCCATTACTGAATTTTCCTTATCCTTTGAATGGAAATTTCCTCCTGGTGAATTTGAATATGTCTCTCCAGAGTGTGTATGATATATTAATATTCTTGGATTTTCTTTAGTCACTCTAACATCATCTTTATATTCTGATGCATTTGCTGTAGTCGTTGTATTTTCATTATTATTATTATTATTTTCACTGTTTTTTATCTTTGGTATATTTTCTTCCCCTACATGAAATTTAATATAATCTTTTCCTTGTTTATCCTCTGTGTTTTTATTTTCATTTTTAGTATTTTTGCTTACTTCCTTATTATCATCTTTAATCTCTGGGTATGATGCGTTTACTAAAAACTTTAAAAACTCATCCTTATCCATTGAATAAGATGCTATTGGTAAAATACAAACTAACACACAGGCTATAGAAAGTGCCTTTATGCGTTTTCTTAACATTTTTACTCCTCCTTAATTAATGATCCTACCCGGGTGAAGAGATCTATTTAATCCTTCGCTTATTATTACCGATAAATTTTCAATAGTTTCGTCTATGTCCTTAGGTGTTACTATTAAGTTTTTATCATATGGGTCTAGTGAATCTTTTATTAAATGATATTTTTCTTCTTCTTTAAGTTGTTTTAACATACTATAAAAATTTTCTGTTCCTTCTGATTGATTCATTAAATTGTCAATTGCTAAATCTAATACATCACTTGTTAAAGTTGCAGCATCTACAACAGTAGGAACACCTATTGCTATAACATCTACTCCTAAATATTCTTTGTTTAAGGCTTTTCTCTTATTTCCTACCCCTCCTCCAGGTGCTATACCTGCAGTTGATATTTGTATTGTAGTGTTTACTCTTTCCATTTTTCTAGAAGCAAGAGCATCTATAGCTATAACTCTATCTGGTTTAATTCTATCTACAACTGATTTTACAATTTCGCTTGTTTCTATTCCTGTAAGGCCCATTACTCCTGGGCTTAGACCTGCTACTTCAGTAAAATCATCATCGTAATCTTTATTGTAATTTTTAAAAATATGCCTTGTTACTAGTGTTTTAGATACAGTCTTTGGCCCTAGGGCATCTGATGTTATATTCCAATTTCCAAGTCCTATTACTAAAGTCTTTTTAGTTTTATCAGAACCTAATATTTCGACTAACTCATCTTTTAAGTAACCTATTACTTCTTCTCTAGATTCATCATCATCAAATTTCATAAGATTACTTTCTAAAGTTATATATTTTCCTATTCCTTTATTCATTATTTGAGAGCCTTGTTCATCTATAACTTCAACTTTTGTTACCATACAATTTTCTAATTCTTTTTTTTCAAGTTTAACCCCTGGTATCTCACTAGATGATTGTCCGTCTTCACACATCTCTCTAGCTTCTAAGGCTAAGTCTGTTCTTATACTAATCATTTTAACCCTCCTAGTGCAAATTAAATGCTAGTTATAAGTGTTAACAAATTTTAGTATTTTATAACAAAAATTATAATTTTATAAATCCGTGAATATTTAATTTCTGTGTTGTAAATTATTTTTATATGGGTTATAATCTAAAAAGTCAAAAGAAAAAGATATTATATAAAACTAATAAATAATTATCCTTGATTTTTAGATTTATTTCTGTTAAAATCTAATATGTTGACGATGAATATAATAAAAAAATATACGGGGAGGTGAACACGGTGGCAAACATAAAATCAGCTAAAAAGAGAATAAAAGTTATCGAAAAGAAAACTGCTTTAAATAGAGCTAGAAAATCTCAAGTTAAAACTGCTATAAGAAGATTCGAAGAAGCAGTATTAGCAGGAAACAAAGAAGAGGCTGTATCAAGATTTGAGTACGCTCAAAAGAGAATAAGCCAAGTAGCTTCTAAAGGAACTATACACAAGAACGCTGCAGCTAGAAAGATATCTAAATTAGCTCAAAAATTAAACGGAATGAACGCTTAATTAACCGTTTATAATGTTAATAGATATTAGCCCTTGATTTTAATCAAGGGCTTTTTTATTATTAAAAATAAAAAAACAGAAAAATCCTAGTATATATACTTAGATTTTTCTGTTTTTTATTTTTTAAATTATTTTAGAGTTGCAATACTTTCCTACTAACATTTCTACAGCTAAATTTTCTCTTATTAATCCATTTTTTATCTTATAATCACTTTCTAATATATAATTTAACATATCTACAATTATATCATCAGAGAAGTTTTTAGTTTGCTTTAATGCTTTTCCTGCTACAAATGGATGTATCTTTAATTTCTCAGCTATTATTTTAGCACTATAACCATCTATACTTAATTGTCTAACCTGCATAACTATTTTAAATTGTTTTGCAATCATTGCAAATATACCTAAAACAGACTCCCCTTCTTGCAACATGTCATTTAAAATTTTCATTGAGTCAGAGGATTTTTTTTCTCCTATATAATCTATTAATTTAAATATATCATTTTCAACTTTTTTTTGTGATAACTTATCTATTATATCATTTGTTACCTTATTTTCTTTTCCAACAAACGAGCTTATTTTATTAATTTCATTTTCTAAATCAGATAAAGTCTTTTCACTACTTTTATCTCTATATCCTTCTTGATCTATAAAGTACATTATTTGAGGATTTTCTACTACTACACGATTTAGTTCAAACTTCTTTTTTACCCATTTAAATAAATCCATGTCAGATAATTTATCACAGTTAAATACTATACCTTTTTTATCAATTTTCTTAACTAAGGATTTTCTTTTATCAACATCTCCATATACAGCAAAAACTACTACTGTACTTTCTGGTATATTATCTAAATGCTCAATTAGATACTTCTCATCACTATCACTAAAATTCTTTTTCTTACCTTTTAGTAATTCAAAGTCCTTTATTATAACTATTTTTTTATCATCCATAAATGGTAGTGTCTCTATAGAGCTTATAACTTGATCTAGCATAGTTTCTTTTCCATCAATAACATCTAGGTTAAAATCTACCATACCCTCATTTAACGTGTCTTTAAATGACTTTATTGCATTTTCAATCAAATAGTATTCTCTACCATAAAATAGGTACATATTTTCAAAGTTTTTATTTTTAAGATTATTTATAATATCCTTGTAATTCATTCTTTTGCTCCTTCATAACCTTCTGTTCTTTATAAATCATATATGAAAACACTAATGTATAATAAATAATTACACAATACATGCTTGGATTATTTACTTCAATGTATGAAAAATATAAATTACTAAGCTTCTCTAGTAAAAAATATATTATATTTATTATAAATCCATTAAAGTTTGATATCAACTTTGCTAATTGTATATTTATTTTAAATAAAGCTACGCTTATAATGCTTAAATACATTATAATACCTATAAACGGTACTATTATTATATTGCTAATTACCGAAATTACAGGTATACCTTTAAAATTATAATATACTATTGGTAATGTTAATATGTTGGCTGATAATGTTAATGATATTAAACTTATTTTTATAATATTATTTATATAGCCATAGAAATATATTATAGACAATGTAGCGAGAAAAGACAATTGAAAACTTATATTATATATAATATATGGGTTATTTATTATTAAAAATATGCCTATCATAGATAAAGTTGATATTTGATCTCTTTTCTTATCAATAAAAACTGCTAAATACAAAATTATAGTAAATATAACAGATCTTACTATAGATGGTGATGCCCCCACCATAATTGAGTATAAAAATATAATAAACGAAAGTATTATTAATTTGTAATATTTATTTATTCCGCCTATTATAAAGCTTATTAGCACACAAAATATACTAGTATGAAGTCCAGAAATGGCTATTATATGACTTGTACCTGTTTTACTGAACATATCTTTATCTTCTTGTTTAAGATTTTCTTTTTCTCCTATTATTATTGAATTTATAAAATCAGATGTTTCTTTATATAAATACCTTGTTGCATCTCTTATATACGTCTTTATATTACCTAATGATATATACAATTTATTCTCTCCCAATACTTTATAGCTACTAATATATATTAATCCTTTATATCCATTACTTTTTAAATATCTACCATAATTAAAATCTTCATAATTTATTTTATCTAAGCTTTTAAACTTTCCTTTTACCTTTATGATTTGTCCTATTTTTATATTTTTTCCCTTTTTATAATCTCTTATTAAAAATTCGCCTACTTCATATTCATTATATTTTACTTTTTCTTTTTTGTCTTTTACTAAATCTTCTATAATTATATTTTTATTATCATATGATACATCTTCTTTTTCATTTCTAGTGTATATAAATGATACAAAAATAATTATAACAAATACTATTAGCAGTGGTCTTCTCATCCTACCTCCTAATACAATCTTTTTCTTTGATTATTTTCAAAGGCTTTATGTTTTAAACAAATATAATATATTAGTAAATAAAAAAAGAGATATCTAGTTGATATCTCTTATATATATTCATTTATATAGTTCTTTTTCTTTTTAAATATGGCATTAAATAATTTAATTACATTTTCGCTACATTCATTTTCTTTTCTGTCATTTATTAGTAATGCTTCTTCTATATCTATATATGAAAATGCTAGTTGAGTCATCGTGTTTATAGTAAAGTATCCATCATAATCACTATCAACTTTTTTAACTTCTAATTTATTATTATTTAATTTTATATTAAACACTCCATTATTTTCGCTTAAAAACTGGTCTTCTATATATACATTTGCGTCTAAATTTAAATTACTGTTTATATCTAAACTTTTTAGATAGTTCTCTAAATTTATAATTCTTCCCATCATAAATGGTTTTATTTTTATTTGTGAAGTTTTAGGATTATCTAATATAAATCTTATTTTATCATTTACAGGTGACGAAATTACAACTTCCCTACATTGAGTATTATGATTATATATAAACTTTAGCATGGATTTTAGAGAATTAATATTTTTATAAAATATTTCTCTAACAAACATCTTATCTCCATTTAAAAAGTATATTATATAACCTTGGTTGCCTTCGTCTTCATGTATATACATATATCCATTTTCACTTTTCACTTCTTTAAATTGATTTTTATAGTATTCATAATCTTTATAAACATTTCCGTTAGTATCCTTTAAGAAAATTTACTAATATCTATTAAATCATTTATATGAGATTCATTTACTTTATGTAATCTACCGCTTATTTTAAACCTTTTTAAATCTTCAATGTCTATAGTATATTCAAGTTGGTCATAGCAATGTTCATATCCATATTGTCTATATAGTCTATAATCTATAGGCATAAGAATCGATATTAGCTGGTCTTTTTCATAAAGTTCTTTAAGAGTAAATTTCATTATATTTCTCATATATCCTCTCCCTCTAACTTGAGGCAATGTTGAGACTCCAACTACATATGAACTATCATAAACTTTATCATTTAAAATAAGTTTATATTGATTTAGTTGAAGGGAAGAAACTATTTCTTCCCCTTCATCTACTACAACAGTATTAAATCTTCTATATTTATCATTAAAATAATAATCTACAAAACTATCACTATCATCAAAACAGTAATTCCATATATCTTTTATATCATCTGTCTCATTAGACCTAGCATATCTTATTTCCATTTTATGCCTCCCTAACAGTATACTTTTCTACAAATCTACATGGATGGTAAGAAAGTTTAGCTTTTCTAAGTCCTTCTATTCCTAAATCTTCTTCTCTATTTACAAATTCAACATTTTCAAATTCATTTACTATAAATTGTTGATTTATATATGGATATAATCCTCTTATCTCTGGATTAGCTTTTTCTATATGAACTAAAGCCATATTTTTATTTAATAATTCTCCGATTGTAAACGCTTCTAGTTTTTCATCTACATATATTCCAGCGACCTTTAATTTATCTTTTAAAATATCATAATTATCAAATATTTTCTTTATTCCTATAAGCTCATCATCCATACCTTCATCAAAATCATCATGTTCTTCTTTATTATTAGTCCATTCTTTCATTAAATCTAGACATTCTTTGAAGTTTTCTTTATCTAGTAACTTGTACTCAAACCTTCCTTCATATTCATTTAAGAAGTAGTTTATGTGGTTTCTTTTCTTTTGGTTTTTTCTTCCTGCTAAAGTTCTTAAGCTTTCCCCATCATATACATAATCAAATAAATCTCTTTCTTCTATATACTCAAATTTATTTGGATATTTTTCTTTTAAAAATTCTACGATATCTTTCGTAACACCTCTTAAATATATCTTTTTATTATTTTCTTCAAAATATCTTATTACAAAATCTATAACCTCAGGTAGTTTCTCTTTACGAGCTAATGGTTGTATTGAAAAACTATCCCCCTCATATTCTCCAACTATTACTGCAAAATCTTCTCCGATATAATACCCTGTATTATAAGCATGTTGCCACATATATAAAGTACTAAAACAGTACTCACAAGCTTCATAATCGACTAATTCAAAATACGGATCTAATTCCTTTTTTGAATTTATATTAATTTCTTTAAAAATCATAAAATCCTCCTATTTTTATTAATCTAACTTTTAATTTATAAATATACGCTATTTTAATCTCAATTATTATATAAAATACTTTTACTAATTATTTTATTAAATTATTATTTTAATTGAATTATCTTATATTATGTTGTTTAAACTATAAAATAAAATACTTTTACTAACTTATATTACCCATCTTGTATTTCTTGTAAACATGTAATGAATGGAGGTATTATGCAATTTAGGAATTTATTTATAACATTGATATTTATTATAATATCACTTTTAGGCGGTTGTGACAAAAATTCTCATTTAGCTGTACATATAATTGATGTTGGTCAAGGAGATAGTATTTTAATACAAACTCCTAATTCTAAAAATATTTTGGTAGATAGCGGAGATGAAAATAGCTCACATATAATTAAGTCTTACTTAAAAAAATATAAAATAAAGACTTTAGATATAATGATTGCTACCCATCCAGACTCAGATCACATAGGAAGCCTTGATAATATAGTTAATGATTTTAACGTTAAATCAATTTTTATGCCTGAACAAGAAACAGATACAAAGGCTTATAAAAATTTAGTTAACGCTTGTTCAAGTAAAAATCTGCCTATTAAGCACTTATATAAAGGTGATATCATAAATGTAGAAGATAATATAGATATATTAACTTTAAGCCCTTCTTTTATCCAAGATGATAACAATCTAAATTCAATTGTGTTTAAATTAGACTTTGTAGATAAATCCTTTTTATTCACAGGAGATTCAGAGTATCAAAATGAAATGGATATAATAAATTCATTTAATCTTTATGATGTAGATTTTTTAAAAGTAGGACATCATGGAAGTAGTTCGTCAACTAATGAAAACTTTTTAAAAGAAATATCTCCTGATATAGCTACAATTTCATGCGGGTATAAAAACCAATATGGCCATCCCCATCAGTCAACATTAGAAAATCTATCTAAAGAAGATATAAAGGTATATAGAACTGATTTACTTGGAGATATTGTATTTTTATAGCGATGGTAAAACTATTTATACTAAAAAAAATTATAAATACGAGAAATAAGGAACAACATTACTTGTTCCTTATTTATTACTTATTTAATAAATCATTTATAACTACAGAAGCTATTGTTATACCTGCTGCAGATGGTACAAATGATGTACTTCCTGGAGTTATCTTTTTACCATTCATTATTTTTTTCTTTAATTCTTTTGGTTGTTCTGTAGAATATACAACCTTTAGCTTTTTTATTTTTCTATCTTTTAATTCTTTTCTAACTACTTTAGCCAATGGACACATACTTGTTTTATGTATATCCGCAACAGCTATTTTTGTAGGGTCTAGCTTATTCCCCATACCCATAGAACTTATAATTTCTAATCCTTTAGACTTACAAGTTTCTATTAAGTGTATCTTTGATGTAACCATATCTATAGCATCTACTACATAATCATAATCTTCTGTTAGTATTTCATCGCTCGTATCCTTGTTATATACATTTCTAATAGCTTTAATATTTATATCTGGATTAATATCAAGTATTCTTTCTTTCATAACTTCCACTTTATACTTACCTACTGTAGAATGTAGTGCCGGAAGCTGTCTATTGATATTTGTTATGTCTACATCATCAAAATCAACAATTGTAAGATTTCCTACTCCTGCTCTAGCGATTGCTTCTGCAGCAAAACTTCCTACTCCTCCAACTCCAAATACTATTACATTTGAATTTTTTAATTTTTCTAATCCTTCATCGCCTATTATAAGGCCTGTTCTTGTTTTAAAGTTTTTTTCCATATTTACTATGCTCCTAAAGTTATTTATTTTAGTTTAACAGAATATATTTTAATATTAAATCCTAAAATTTTAAGGAGGTTTAATTTGAATAAAATTATAAATCTGCTATCTTTTTTGCTTATTATAAATTTACTTATCTTAGGCAATTTATTGGTAAAAAAATATACCCACGAAACTATATTACCTATTTCTTATGCTAAAGATGTTATGCATAATAATGATAATTATAATTTAATTTTAAAAATTTTAAAAGACACTAATAACGATAATCTTATAAAATATGCTGATTATATAGAAATCTCAGTTACTTATGAAATCCCTAATGATAGTAAAAATAAAGTTGCTTTTACCTTATCTTTACCTGAACAAATTTCTTTTATAGCTATTTATGATAAAATCGACAATAAAAATTTAAAATTTCAATGTAGCATTAATAACTTAGCTCTTGTTAGAAATTTCTATTTTTATAAAGACTTCTTAATAGTTGAACAAAAAGACTCTAATTCTTCTGATAGTATTAGCCAAAGAGAGTTTTTTGAAATCTTTTATAAAAAAAATAATAAATACATATCTGTTTTTAATAAAAATATATATAGTGAGAAAATAAATAAAAAAAATGATAGTGAGGATCTAATAAAAAAGTTAGAAACAAGTTCTATAGACTATTTAGAAGGCTCAATACCTCGTATTTTATGTATAACAACCATAACAGAATATGAAGGTTCTCATTCTAGTGAAGAATTCAATGAGATAAATAAAAATACTATAAAAGAAATATATGAGTGGGATAATAAAAATGAAAAGTTTATAAAATCAACATCTGAAAATATAAGTAAATAAATTCGCTATCTTTTATATGCAAAAAGGAACTCATAAGAGTTCCTTTTTATAATTGGCGGGAGTGCGTGGGAATCGAACCCACCCAAGAAGCTATTAACCCCTCATACTAGTTTTGAAGACTAGAGGACACACCAGCACCCATCCACCCCCATATAAATAAAATATTTTATAACTTAATTTCTATAATAACATTTTTATTTATAATTTTCAACATATTTATAACTTTTAATCATATTAAATAGAAAAGGAGTAGCTAAATAGCTACTCCCTTAATTTTATCCAACAATATATATATCTATAGTTTTTCTTCCCCAGTTTTTAACTGTAGACTCATCATTCATAAATATATCTATCTTATTTCCTTTTATAGCGCCTCCGCAGTCTTCTGCTATAAATGTCTGACCAAATTGGGGTATATACACCTTTGTTCCATATGGTATTACACTTGGGTCTACTGCTATAGTTCCCCATTTAGGTTTTGTACCTGTAGATGTTATAGTATCTCCTGTGTAAGCTGTTGCAACTACTTTCATCTGCTTACCTTTACTACTTGACGAATTTGATTTAGTTGATGCAGTTGACGTAGTTGTTGCATTGACTTTTCTTCCTGTATTAGAACCCCTTGATGATGCAACTTGTACCTCAACCTTAGTTCCTTTTTTAACTATCTTGTTAGTTGGCTCAACTGATACTAACTCTTCTACAAATTTCTTTTCAATTTGTTTTCCATTATGATAAGTTATTTTGTAAACTAGTTCATTTTTACCAGCTTGACCTTCTGTTTTAACTTCCGTTTTACCCTTTAGTAAATTACTATCTTCTACTACATTTACTTCAAAAGGTATCTCTTTATTTTCTTTAATAACTTCTTCTTTAACGTCTATTATTTCTATTTTCGATCCTTCTTTTAATTTACTATCTAAGCCTACACTTATAATATCATTTCCGTCATATTTAACATTTTGCTCTTCTAAAATTTCTTTCGCTGTAGATTTAAATGTCGATACTGTAGTTTCTTTTCCTTTTACTACTAATGTTATATCTTTATTTAATATAGAGTAGCCACCGGCCAGAATTCCAACTGATAATAAACTAGCCAAGACCGAGACTTTTAGTTTTTTATTATTTTTTAAGTTCATAATGTTCCCCTTCCTTATTTTCTAAATTCTATATTTAAGTTTAAGTTATCTGTCACTTTCCATGGATAAATTGTAACTTTTTTGATACCACTTGTCAACTTGACAAAAAAATAAAAATATGCTTGATTAGTTTTTTCAACACCTCAAGCATATTTTGTATTAGTTACATTTTTGTAATATTTAATTCACTTTTAGTTCATATTTATATCCTTTAAGCCCATTTGAAAGGCTATATATTTTTTCAAATCCATTGATAATTAATACCTTACCTACACTTACACTTTTACTTCCTATCCCACAGTATAAAATAATAGATTTATTTTTATACAAATCTAAAAAATTTAATTTATCAGGTATTTCATTTATAGGAATATTTATAGCCCCTGGCAAGTGCCCTTTATAGTAGCTCTCATTATCTCTTAAATCTATAATTAAGTCAAATTGATTATTTTCTATCATTTCCTTAACTTGAATTGGCTTTAACATAATTAATTCCATAAAATATCACCTAATTCCTTTTAATACATATTATTAAAAATTGTATTCAAAAGTTACAATTAAATACAAAAGTAGCCAGATTTCTAATTAAATTAGTAATCTGGCTACCTTTTATATATTAGGTATTTGCCAATCAATCGGCTCTTTATTTATACTTTTAAGAATTTCATTTATTTTTGAAAAGTGTTTACATCCGAAAAATCCTCTATATGCCGATAATGGACTCGGATGAGGGGATTCTAGTATATAATGCCTTTTATTATCTATTAATTTTTTCTTACTACGTGCATTTGATCCCCATAAAACGAATATAACTGATTCTTCACGCTCATTTAAAAGTTTTATTATACTATCAGTAAAAATCTCCCATCCTTTGTCTTTATGAGAATTAGCTTCATGGGCTCTAACTGTTAATGCTGTATTTAATAAAAGAACTCCTTGGTCAGCCCAAGGCATCAAATATCCATTATTCGGTACAAAACATCCCAAATCTGATTCTAATTCCTTATATATATTTAATAAAGACGGAGGAGTCTGTATTCCTCTTTGAACCGAAAATGCTAAACCATGAGCCTGTCCTTCTCCATGATACGGATCTTGCCCTAATATTAAAACCTTAGTACCCTTATATGATGTATGTTTTAAAGCTTCAAATATATTATTTGCATTAGGATATATTACTTTCGAACTATACTCATCCTTTAAAAATTCTCTTAAATTTAGATAATACTCTTTTTTAAATTCATTTTCTAATAGGATATCCCAATCATTTCCTAATTTAATCATAATGTTACCTACCTTAATTTAATATAAATCTATTTACATTTATTTTTTAATATTTTAATAATATATATCTGAAAATTCTATTTTTATCTTTTCATCAATGTTATATATTCTTCTATCTTCTTGATAATCATCACTATGTATGTTTGTTTTAGGGATAATTATTACAAACTCAGTACCTTTATTTTCTTCACTTTTAACATATATACTACCATTATGAAGTTCAACTAAGTTTTTAACTACTGAAAGACCTATTCCGCTACCTTCTGCATTTCTAGACAATGTTTTATTTACTTGCCCAAACTCTTCAAATATTAGTCCTATTTTATTCTTTGGTATACCAACCCCATTATCTATCACACTGATTGCAACGTTACTCCCTTTATCACATATATTTACATTTATACTTCCACCAATATCTGTAAATTTTATACAATTTGATAATAAGTTTAATATTATTCTCTCCATTTCAGATTTATCTATATTAACGTATATTTCTTCGTTATCCGTATCAAATATTATACTTATATCTTTTCTCTTTGCATATTCCTCTATTTTCATAAATAGATCTTCAATAACAGTTACAATATTATATTTATATAATTTTAATTTATAAAATCCAGATTCCATTTTTGTTAAATCTATTATATTTCCAATTAATCTTTGCAGTCTATATGAGCTTTGTCTAACTAAATCTATATGAGATTTAACACTATTATTATAATCTTCAATTTTTTCATTTTTATAAAGTGAGTCTAGCAATTGGTTAGAACTAGATATAACATTTAGCGGTGTTTTAAGTTCATGAGACATGTTTGCAAAGAACTCTGTTTTTATTTTGTCAGTCTTAAATCTGTCTAATATCTCTTTTTCTGCCATTTCAGATGTCTTTTTATAAGTTAAATCTTTAATTATAAGCATTATATAATTATCTTCATTAAAAAATGGAGTTGCATTTACTTCTACCTGTACTTTATTTTTATTATATGTTATCAGTTCATATTCTAATAAAAGCATATATTTATTTTTGCTAATAACCTTTTTCATTTTCCTATCAAATAAATCTTCTTCTTCTTCAATTAAATTTATTATACTTTTAATATTGTTATTATTAATTTGGCTTAAATTATTAATTTCTAACATATCTAAAAGCGATTTATTAGCATATGTTATTTGCAATTCTTCATTTAGTAGACAAATCCCATCTGGCAATATATCTATAAACTTAGAATATGATTTTTGATTTTCTCTTAGCTTAATTTGGGCCTTTTTACGACTAGTTACATCTCTCATCACTACTATAGTATTTAGTTCTTTATTTTTTGTATAATCTGAAAATTCCATTTCTAGAAATACTTCTTTTCCATCAATTTCAAAACAAGCTTCTCTATTTTTATTTTCTCTATAAACATTAAAATCTATACAATCTAATTTTTCTTTAAATATATTCTTACTAGCTTTATTAGTGTATATTTTTTGTCCATTTTTAAGAACTATTATTCCATCACCTATACTTTCTAAAAATCTTTCAGATTTCTTATTAGCATCTATTATCTTTTGACCATATTCTATTTGTCTTGTTTTATTTATTAATATGCATAAGGCACCCTGTATCTTATCTTTTATTATTAATGGAGAAAATGCAGCATGATAAACTCTATTATCACTTACTTTAATAATTTGATTTAAGTTTTCTTTACCATCAAATATATAATCCACATTTTTTATAAAATCATCAAAATTACTTATTCTATATTTCATACTTTCCTCTATAGTATTCATGATTTTATCACCTTCATATGCAAATATTGACTCAAACTTTTTATTTGTATATGTTACTTTTTTATCTTTATTAAAAACTATTATACAATTTACTGATACATCTAATGTGGATTGTAATTTTGATTCTTTATCATTAAGGACTTCCTTAAGACCATACATTTGATTTGTATGTTCTATAAGCTTGATATTATTATTTTTTAATATATTTGTTTTTTTTACTAACTCATAATTTATGGAATTTAGTTTATTATAAGGCTTTTTAAAGTTTGCATATACTATATAATTATATATATATATCATAGCTACATTAGTTATAATCTGACTTAATATGTCTGTAAGCCTTAAATTATTCGAATATGGATTTATTAGTGTCGTTATTCTAGATAGGGATATAACTATAATCATTTTCCTAAAATAATACTTTTCTGGAATATCTAAATAGTCTCCAATTTTATCCACTTTCTTATATATAATCATACCCATCAAAAGTAAAAATCCATTTATAATTAGCTCAATTAGTAGCTTATTTTCTTTTTCCATTAAGTTTATTTTTATAAAATTACCAGTTGCTAAAATTTTCATTGCTATAAATATGAATATTATCGTAGCAACAGTCAATGTAATTATATCTATTGCCACATTTCTATCACGTTTTATATGGTTAAAACTTAGATATATACCTATCATCGGTAATATATCTACAAAAGTTGTTAATATTATTTTAAAATTATTACTGTAATATAAGCCAGTTCTATCTGTTAGAATTGTAATTACATAAATGCATTCTATTATTCCTGTCAGCGCAAACACTGCACCTAAAAATATACAAAACTTATCTATATTAAATTCTATACTTTTAAATACTATTATTCCCATAGCAATTAGAAATGTAGAATATATAGCATGCACAAAAATTTCAAACTGAACAACATCTTTCATAATATATGATAATAATATATACCCTATAAACATAAACAAAATAACTAAATTTTCGTTTATGTAATTTCTCTTTTCCCTTATAGCTACAATATCCTCCAATACCCTCTCTCCTTCTATTGATTTATACTCTATTATTATACTATAAATGTTTTTTTATCTCATTATTTCTTTGTTATTTGCATAATAAAATACCAAGATATGTATTATTTTATCTTGGTATTTTATAAATAATGTAATTTTTAGAATAAAATTCTTTTATTGTCTTCTCTTTTAGTTACTTTCTTCCTATCAAAATTTTCTAGTATAATCATACAGTTTTTTCTATTAGAATTGATTAAGTCTCTATACTCACCTAAAGTTATTTCTTTATTTTGAATTAAATAATTAACTAATTCTTCTTTTACAGACTCATATATTTTTTTGTCCATAACATGAATATCATCTAATTTTTCAACGCTATTACCTATCATAGATTCTAAAACTTCTGAATAGTAATGATTATTTTCACATATATTTTCTATACTTAATATAGGTAATACATCATCTTCTCTAAGTTTTTTTTCTATATCTAACTTTATTTCTTTTTGTTTATCGTTAAATACTACTTCAAAGTCATATAAAGAAACCACATTATTATCTACTTTTATTATTTTTTCATTCTCCATATAACTTAATAATGTATCTATATCTTTTATTTTAAATTTAGGTTCTAACTTTGATCTAAACTCTTCCTTTAGCATACCTTTTCTAAGTCTATACTTTTTATGATAAGATGAAAGTATTTTTATTGTATCTTCTTTAAATTTTCCATACTTACTTACATGAATGTAAATATTATTTATGATAACTACTTTTTTTTCTAGCACTAATTTATCTATAGCTTCCTTTATATTTAATTCACTTTCTCCACTATAGCTCATAGTATCTTTTATAGTCATGTACTTGTTTAAATTTATTTTTAAATATTCTTCTATAATATCTTTTAATTCACCTTTTTCTTTTAACTTCAATATCTCTATTAACTCATTGTCAAATCTTTTATGCTTCTTGGGTGATGCATCTATTATTATTCCACCTCCAATAGTTTCCATAGGTGAATAAGTTCTTAATACGAATTTATCCCCCTTTTTAGCAACTATACTTTCCTCTAACCTTAGTTGAACATATCCACTTTGGCCACTTTCTATAGTATCTGTATTTAGAGGAACTGCTCTACAAAATATTTCTCTACTTCCATGATATAACCTTAACCTATCCCAATGTTTTAATGTCTTATTAGAATGATTTACTAATGAAACTTTTGTATCTAACATCATAGATTCTTCTAATGAATTTTTTGCTGCTAATACATCTCCTCTTTGTATTTCCTCTACTTTTGCGTTAGAAATATTTATAGCCGTTCTTTGTCCTGCATAAGCTTCATTAACACTTTCACCATGTACTTGTACACTTCTTATCTTAGTTGCTAGTTTTTTAGGGTAAATTACTAAGTCATCATCTATACTAATTTTTCCTTCTAGTAACGTTCCTGTGATAACGGTTCCAAATCCATTTACAGAAAATACTCGATCTATATTAAGTCTTGCTGGTAAATCTCTATTATTGTCTTCTAAATCTTCACTCATTTCATCTATCTTATTAACTAAATTATCTATACCTCTTTTTGATATAGAATCAACTTCTATAATATCTGCATTTTCTAAAAATGTTCCTCTTACTTTTTGTTCAATATCTTCTTTTGCTAATTCTAGAAATTCATCATCAACTGTATCACATTTTGTAAGCACTATTATTCCTTTTTTTACATTTAAAAATGTTAGTATATCTAAATGCTCAACTGTTTGAGGCATGACGCCTTCATCACATGCTACTACAAGGAGTACAATATCTATACCAGATGCTCCTGCAAGCATATTTTTTATAAATTTTTCATGTCCCGGAACATCTACTATTCCAACCCTTTTATTGCTTGGTAAATCAAAATATGTAAATCCTAAATTTATAGATATACCTCTTCTCTTTTCTTCTGCTAATGTATCTGTTTCTCTACCAGTAAGCGCTTTTATAAGAGTTGTTTTACCATGATCTATATGTCCTGCTGTTCCTATTACTATATTTTTCATCTATTCCTCCCAATAAAACTTTTATATTAAAGCATTTTCTAATTCGTTTGCAATAACATCAAACTCATCTTCAAATATTGTTCTTACATCTAATATATATTTGTTATCATATATTCTAGCTATTATATGAGATTCACTTAATCTAAGTCCTTTTTCTAAAGTTGATACATTTATTTTATTTGGAGTTATTGCTATAACTTTTGATTTTATGACTTCAATAGGCATAGATCCACCTCCGACTTGAGAAAAACCATCTTCAATAGACATATTTATATCTAAATTTAATTTGTCTATTTTGTTGAATAAAGCTAATGCTTTTTCTTCTAGATCTTGCATATTATATGTTAACATTTTTAATGTAGGTATATTTTCCACTGCTTTTTCTTCATCTAAATACATTCTTAAAGTAGCCTCTAGAGCACATATTGTTAACTTATCAACTCTTAACGCCCTTGTAAGTTGATTTTGTTTCATCTTATCTATATATTTTTTCTTTCCTACTATAATACCAGCTTGCGGACCTCCAAGCATTTTATCTCCACTAAATGTTACTATATCAGCGCCATTTTTTATAGAATCTAATACTGTTGGTTCATAAGATAATCCATATTTAGATAAATCTATAAATACCCCACTTCCCAAATCTTCTATAACAGGAATATCATATTCTTTTCCTAATTTAGATAAACTTTCTATATCTACACACTCTGTAAACCCTAATATTTTATAATTACTAGTATGTACCTTCATTATAACTTTTGTATCTTCATTTATAGCATTTTTGTAGTCATTTAAATTAGTTTTATTAGTTGACCCAATTTCCACCAACTTAGTTCCACTTAATTCCATTATATTAGGTATTCTAAACGAACCGCCTACTTCAACTAGTTCTCCACGTGAAACTATAGTTTCTTTACCTTTAGCCATCGTACTTAGTACAAGTAGTACTGCCGCTGCATTATTATTTACAACCAAAACATCTTCAGCATTTGTAAGCTTCTTTATCATCTGCCTTAAATGATTATATCTAGACCCTCTTTCCCCTTTTTCTAAATCATATTCTAAATTCGAATATCTAGATGATAAATCCCATAACTCTTCTTTTATACTTTCGCTAAGTAATGATCTGCCTAAATTAGTATGTATAACTGTTCCAGTGGCATTTATAACTTTCTTTAATGATAGGGAATAATTTATTCTAATTCTTTCAAGTGAATCTTCTATAATATCTTCTAGTTTTATACTAAAGTTATTGATACTGTCTTCACTTAGATTTATAATACATTTCCTTTTTATATCTATTGATTCTCTTATAGAATCTAGTACTAATTTTCTAGGATATTTTTCTAATGCTTTTACTATATTTTCATTCCCCAACACTTCATCAACTGATGGTAGCATAGAAAATAATTCTTTTTTTATCAACATAATCACTCTCTCTTTGCTAATATATAAAAATTACGGTTATTTATATAACCGTAATATATTTTTCACATTTTTGTTTTACAGTACCTATAATTTTAGCCTCTATAGAACCATTTTTCTTCATATCTTTTATAAGTTCTTCTGCTAATTCTGGTTTTACTGATACTAATAGCCCTCCAGAAGTCTGAGGATCATATAAAATATCTTCCATTTCTGCTTCTATATTTTTAATATCAACATCTTTTGATATATACTCCTTATTTCTATACATTCCGGCAGGTATAATCCCCATTTTTGCCATTTCAATTGAACCTTCTAATATAGGAACTTCTTTGGAATATATCTCAATACTTACTTCTGATGCTTTAGCCATTTCAAGAGCATGTCCTAAAAGGCCAAATCCAGTTATATCTGTTGCTGAATTTACTTCTATATTTTCAAAACTTTTAGCTGCATATTTATTTAAGTGTACCATCACTTCAATTACTTTATCAGCTATATTTTTATCCACTAAATTCTCTTTCATAGCAGTATTTAATATACCCACCCCTATTGGCTTAGTAAGTATTAGTTTATCTCCTACTTTAGAGGTTGCATTTGATAAAACTTTATTAGGATTTACTATACCAGATACAGAAAGTCCATATTTTGGCTCTTTATCATCTACAGTATGTCCTCCAACTAGAAGTGCTCCACTTTCTTTTACTTTATCAAATCCGCCTTTTAATATTTCTGCTAATACATTCATATCATGGCAAGATGGAAAACAAACTATATTCATTGCAACTAAAGGTGTCCCTCCCATAGCATATACATCTGACAAAGAATTTGAAGCTGCTATCTGTCCGAATACATAAGGGTCATCTATCATAGGTGTGAAAAAGTCTAATGTTTGTATTAAAGCCATTTCATCGTTTAATTTATAAACAGCTGCATCATCCGACGTTTCTAATCCTACTAATAATTTATCTGTACTTTCATTTTTAGGAAGCTGTGATAAAACTGAAGCCAGAACCTCTGGCCCTATTTTA
Source organism: Faecalimicrobium dakarense (assembly GCF_000499525.1). GTDB lineage: Bacteria > Bacillota > Clostridia > Peptostreptococcales > Peptostreptococcaceae > Faecalimicrobium > Faecalimicrobium dakarense. The sequence goes on from NZ_HG529367.1 coordinate 19,712, forward strand.
GCTGCTCAGCCACCTGAAGTTGTCATTTCAGTAAGCCTTTTTAAAATTTGCATAACCCTACTCCTTTACCTAATTATTACATTCTTATAATATCACACTTTAATAGATTTATTGAATAGATTTAATCTTAATTAATACAAATATCATCTTTTAAATCTTCATACTTTTTTTCACCTATTCCATTAACATTTTTTATTTCTTCAATGGATTTAAACTTACCATTTTCTTGTCTATAATTTAGTATCTTATTTGCTGTTGCTTCTCCAACACCAGGCAAAGAGTCTAGTTCTTGTATTGTAGCTGTATTAATATTTATCTTATTACTACCTTTATTATCAAAACTTTCAATAGTTTCTACTTCTTTATTACTAACTTCTAATTCTTCTCCTACTTTAGGTATTATATAATGTTTTTCATCTTCTATTTTCATAGCTAAATTTATTCTATTAAAATCTGCATCCTTAGTTAGTCCACCTAATTTTTCAACTGCATCAGATAATCTTTTATCGCTATCTATAGTTACCACACCAGGTAATTTAACTTCTCCGCTAACATATATAGTTGCAACATTATTATTTATATCTTTATTTCTTTTTGTAACTTCTATATCTTCTATTTTATCATCATTTTCTTTATTATCACTTGAAATTGTTTGTTTATTTTTCTCTTCACTTTCACTAACTACGTAAATATTATCCTCTAGTTTTCCACCTTTTTTATATATAATTGTTCCTATACTTAAAATTATTATCAAAGAAAATATAATAATATTACCCAATTTTTTCAAATTTTAATCACTCCTTTATTTTAATTATTGACAAAAATATGTTATACTAAAATATAAGTTTTAAATTTGGAGGTTAATACATGAAAAGAATTTTATCTCTTTTAGTGTCATGTCTTATAGCCTTTACCTCATTTTTAAGTACTGCAAATATATCATTTGCAAATAGCGGTAAGCCTAATCTTACTGCTGAGCATGCAGTTTTAATGGATTATGAAACTGGAAAAGTTTTATATGATAAAAATGGTTCTACAAAACTTTATCCAGCTTCTACTACTAAAGCTTGGACAGCTTATGTTGTATTAAAACATGTTCCTGATTTAAGCCAAGTTGTAGAAATTAAAGACTTACCACCTGTAGATGGCTCAAGTATGTACTTAAGAAACGGTGAATCTTTCAATGTTAAACAATTATTAGACGCCCTACTAGTTCACTCTTCTAATGATGTAGCTGTTGTATTAGCTAGATATGTAGGTGGTGGGTCGGTAGAAAAATTTGTTGAACTAATGAATAAAGAAGCTAAAGCGATCGGTGCTAAAAACACTCACTTTAACAATCCACATGGATTGCCAGATACAAACCATTATACTACAGCTTACGATATGGCTCTTATGGCTAGAGAAGCTATGAATAATGAAATCTTTAGAAATATTGTTAAAACTAAGTCTATTAGTTATCAACCTAGTGAAGCATATCCTCACGAAAGATACTTTGTAAATACTAACAAGTTTCTAACTTCAAATGAAAAGATTAATTATAAAGGAAATCAAATCGATATTAAGTATGATATAGTTGATGGTATAAAAACTGGATATACTGATGATGCCGGAAGATGCCTTTTATCTAGTGCTGTTAAAGATAATATGAGGCTTATATCTGCTGTCTTCAAAACTACTGGGAATGATTTATATCTAGATTCTAGAACTTTACTAGATTATGGATATGAAAATTTCTATTCTACTACTATCGTTACCAAAGAAAAACAAGCTGGTATTAAGAAGATCTTCCTTAGTAAACAAAAAGAACTTTCTTATGAGCCTGAGTATAGTTATAAACGTGTCCTACCTAAAGGACAAAAGGAAAGTAGCTATACTACAAAAGTTAATTTAGCAAGAACTAAATTACCTATTAGAAAAGGCGATAAAGTTGGTACTTTAGATGTATATAATTCAGGTAAACTTGAGCATTCAATAAATTTAATAGCTAAAAATAATGTTAACAGTGTATTTGCTTTTATAACTGAAAATAAAGCTGTTATGTCGATAATAAAATTAGCTATATTAATAGTTGTAGTATTAGCAATAGCTATTATAGCTTTTGTTATCACGAGAAAAAGAAGAAGAAAAAGAAAGTCATATAATAGAAATATCTATTCAAAAAAAAGAGGTAAACATAGCAGAGGAAGAAGATAATAAAAAGGATAGCGACTATTAGTAGCTATCCTTTTTTTATATTATTCATTTTATTATATTTACATTCTTTACAATTTCCAATACATTCATCTATTCTATCTAAACATTCTTTAAATGCAATTTTACTGCTATTTCTATGCCTTACTATTAATATATCATTTTTTTTAGCTTGGTTTTCCGCTATTGCAGTCATTTTATGTGAAACAGCTGAAGTAAATATAACTATTGCATCCGGTTTTCCAATTGAATTATTAAACTTTGATGACATAGTTGTAAATACCTTCGTCTTATATCCATTTTTCTTCCCTATATTAATATAATCTTTTTCCATTCTCTCGTGTCCGCCAACTACTACTAAATTCATTATCATACGCCCCTTTCATATTAGTAATTAGTATCTTTATTATTAATGATAGTATTATAAAACTTCTTTGTCAATGCTTATTGATATTAATTATCATTTTTATTTAACTTTTTTTCAATTTAATAAAATAAAAAA
>NZ_HG529368.1 GCF_000499525.1 Faecalimicrobium dakarense
CATTTAAAAATCCAGATTTAACAGCTTCTTTCATTTTATCTTCATTAACCTTAATAGTATATATTATTTTTTCCATTATTGAAACACACATTTCAATTGTGTTTACACTGTCGAAAAATCCTTCTTTATCTTCTTGCATATCTTTGTTATAAGCTAACGGAAGGCCTTTCATAACCGTTAAAAGTCCAAAAAGATTACCATATACTCTTCCTGTTTTTCCTCTTATTAATTCTGCTCCATCAGGGTTTTTCTTTTGTGGCATTATACTACTTCCTGTAGTATATAAATCATCTATTTCTACAAATTGGAATTCTTGACTACTCCATAATATTAACTCTTCACTTAATCTACTTAAATGCATCATGATTATTGAAAAATTACTCATTAATTCTAATAAGTAATCTCTATCGCTGACCCCATCTATATAGTTTTCTACAATTCTCTTAAATCCTAGTTTTTCTTTAGTTATATTTCTATCTATGCTATGAGTAGTTCCAGCTAAAGCACCACATCCTAAAGGAGATTCATCCAATATTTCTAAAGCATTTTTAAGTCTTTTTTCATCTCTGTCAAACATGCTATAATAAGCCATTAAATGGTGCTTAAAGGTTACTACCTGAGCTCTTTGAAGATGAGTATATCCTGGCATAATAACTGGATTTTCATATGCCACTTCTTTTATAGTATTTTTTAAATTAGATATTAGATTGATTATATTAATCGCCTTTTCTTTAGCATATAATCTCATATCAGTAGCAACTTGGTCATTTCTACTTCTGCATGTATGAAGTTTTTTTCCTAAATCTCCAATTCTATTTATTAGATTTATTTCTATAAAACTATGTATATCTTCATAGTTTCCTTCAAGTAATAATTTACCATTTAAAATATCTTTATATATGCCAACTAAACCATCTGTTATAGCTATTCCCTCTTCTTCTGTTAATAGCTTGCAATGAACTTGCATATATACATGAGCAATACTCCCTTCTATGTCTTTTTTATATAAAACGTTATCATAGTCAAATGATTTATTAAACTCCTCCATAAGTTTATTTTCTTCTTTTCTAAAACGTCCACCCCATAGTTTCATGTTATTCACCTCGTATTATATATTTTTAATTTATATAGATATTATTTCCAGTATAGTAAGTATTAAGCTATAATTCCAAATTTATTCGTAATTACTACTCCAAATAAAATTTAAATAAAAAAGCCTCTTGGTCTAAAGACCAAGAGGCGAATTTACAATCCGTGTTACCACTCTTATTGATAAGAATGCTTATATAATAAGTAGTTTAAAATATTAAAAAAGTCCCTTGGTTATAAAACCAAGAGACGAAATATTCCGCGTTACCACTCTAATTAATAAGTAAAACTTATCCACTCTAATCTCTTAAGGCGAGATATACCTAATGCCATACTAATATTTCAAGCATTCTCCTCCAAAGCTCTCTTCAATATAAATTTTACTATTAGGCTCACACCAACCCTAACTCGCTGTAGCTTATTTTATACTTACTTTCTTTTTCACCGGATTTTCATTTTTCATTTTCATATATTATAATCGTAAAATTTAAAATAGTCAATATATTTTTTATATTTTAATTTTTATTCTTTATAATTTAATTTTTAATATTCAAGTGTATCATTTGTTACAGACTTTTATATAAAGGGTATGTATAATTTTATATATAAAATTATACATAGATTTTTTAGGAGGATTTATTATGAGTTGCGGATGTTCTAATACAGATAAAAATAATGGTGAAAATGTAGTTGATTTAGTTAGAAGTAAAGGTAAAGATGAGTTTCCTTTAAGAACTCCTCATGAAATAGAGTGTGTTAATTGTTCTAAATCATTTACTATGAGAACTCATGTAGATAAGTGTCCACACTGCTTTATGGTTTATGGTGTTACTCCTTGCAGTTCTAGCGATAAAAGTAATATAAAACCTGCAGGTATAAACTACTAAAATAAAAAAGCTTCTTATAAATTATAAGAAGCTTTTTTATTTCTCATTAGATGTTATTACATAGGTCATCATACAATTTAATTCCATTTCCATGTACCGTTATTAAATTTTTAGGTTTTATTATATTCACAGTCTTTATTAAATCATCGTACTGAGCATGTGATGATAAACTTATTTCAATCAAATTCACCTTGATAGTGTCATATGGCTTTAGCTTCTTTTTTATTATATCTCTATCCATACACCCACAATTTAAAATAGTTACTATATCATTATCTTCTAAAACTAGATTATAATAATTTTCTGATATACTTTTATCATTTAAAATTCCACCACTTACAATTATAACATCGTTTTCATAATATTTTTCATAAATAGACTTATGTTTTTTATAATCTATTTCTTTATTTATATTATTTTTTTTGTCTACTTCATTATAATATTTATTAACTTTAACAGCTAAACCATCTATTAAAATATTTGCCTTTGTTGTACTATTTTTTATTAAATCGTAGTACTCTTGTGTTATTCCAATAGTAGCAGATGGAATTAACACCTTTTTTTTGTTTTTTACAGATAAATTAGTGAAATAATTAAATAATTTTTTACTATATCTATAAGGCAAAGCAATTCTCTTATTTCCATATGTAGTTTCCATAATAAGATAATCTGTATTTTCAAATTTAACAAAGCTTTTTTCATCAATATATCTAGTAGTTGATTGTCTATTAAAAGAAAAATCCCCTGTATATATTATTCTTTTGCCTTCATATTCTATACAAACTCCAACTGAACCTTTTATATGATTAGAAGGAAAAAATGTTATTTTAAAATCATTAATCATAAACTGTTCATTATCTTTTTTTATTTTTAGCTTATTAGAATCTATATCATACCCTGTTGATACAACATCAATAATATTGCGAGTATCTTTAGTCATATAAATTTCATTTACATATGGTTGTAAAATGTCTAAACTCCCGTAATGGTCTAAATGAGCATGACTTATTATTAATGACTTTATTTTATGTTTAGGAATATTATTTTCATTTAAAAACTTTTCTATATTAATTTTTTTAATTTCTGAGTTTATTATTTCTGCTCCACAATCTAATATTAAGTATTCATCTTTTATTTTTAAAATATGCATACTAACTAAAGACTTTCCTTTATAGCTAAAAATTTTTATAAAGTCATCTTTAAATTCATATTTTTCTATTTTATTAGGTATATAATTATAATTTGTATTTTGTAAATCTATTATATCTAATAATGATTTACAGATATACTTAGGAAGATTATCACATGATACTTCGCTATATAATTCCTTATTATCAAAATTATCTATTTTGGATTTATAGAGGATAATTAATTCTTCTAATTTTAATTCTTTTAATATATTTATAGTTTCATACAAATATTCTTTATATGATTTCAATAATTTTTCTATTTCTAGGCCATTTGATTGTTCTATTTCTTTATTTATATTATTTTTTATTTCCTCGATAAAATTAACTAATATGTATAAATATTTTTTTCTTTTATCTTTTATATTATCTATTTTATAATTTAAATCATCTGATGGATTTAAAGATATTCTAAAATAAATCAATAAATCTATAAATTCATCTATATCGCATTTATTTGAATTTATTATATCCATTATTATTTCTTTATTTTCTTTAAACATATATTCTGCTTGTTCATATAGGTTTAAATGTAACAACGATAATACAGAATATATTATCCCCAAGCTATTTTTGTTAAAAGAAGAACTTTCTAATCCATATTGAAAAGATAATAAATACTCGCCTAATTTATACTTTGTATAAGCTAAAACTTCTAAAAAATCTTTCTTTCCCCTTTGAATATAAGATATATTCTCTATAAAGTAATCGACTTTTTTTATATTTTTTATATCATCATATTTAGAATTTTCCATTGTATAAATTATTTCTTTTTCTATTTTTTCAACATATGATTTTTTAACTATAGTATCTTTATATATATACATAATTATTTTGGAGGATCTACTTTCAATCTTTTAAGCATTGATATTGCCTTAAATTTTATCCTTGGGCTACATTTTTCATTTTCAATTATAAAAAATAATATATCTATAAATTCATCTTTATTTTTATCATTAAGTAATCTCTCTATTAAACTTATTAAAGCCATATATATATTATCAGAATAAATTATATTAGATTTACCGTCTATGCCAATAGCCTTTTTTATAGATGAAAGGGCTACATCTTTAAAATTAAATTTAGGCTTATCACATAATTCATATGCTCCATTTATAGCCTTAATAATTTTTACTTCTTCATTACTGTTTAGATATTCATCATAAATAGTTTTTATTGCATATCTTAAAAGTTGATTACTTTTATATGCGCAATCTCTTATTATAGAAAATACCTGTCTACTTTCATAATAATCTTCTTCTAAAAATTCTCTTATTAACTCTATTGCACTTTTTTCATCTCCTAAACTACACATAGCTGCGCTGCAATATACTTTTTTAGTGATATCATTTTTATTTTTATTTATTAATTCTAAGAATCTAGGGCTCAAACCTTTCCTAGAACCCCATTGTGCTAATGTAACTAATGCTGTACCTATTTCTATAGAGTTGCATGAATATTTATTAAGTATATCTATTACCATATCTTCAACTTTTAATGAATTAGAGTATCTAATTGCTAAAAATGCATTTTTCCTAGTGTTGCTATTATTCATCCATCCTTCAAACGAGCTATAAAAATCATTTTCTACATCCCAATTCTTCGCTTTTTTTATCATAGTATCTAAAGTAACAGATTCATCTTTAGTTCCTGATGGTATAGTTCTACTTATTATTTTTCTAGCAGTTTTATTTATACTTGGTATTTCTAAATACTTTTCTGCCTTTTCTATAGCTTTATTTCCAAAGCTTTTTGTGTAATTATGTATAAAGTATTTAGCCATCTGTACTTCTGTATTATCTGATTCTTGTGTTATACTTATTAGTTTTAAAGCGTAATCTATGCATACATCATCATTTTTATTCATAAAAGCTTTCAAAGCTTGTAGTCTAGTGTCCCCTTTAGTATGTCTGTCATAAATAATTCTTAAGAACTCTGCATCATTTATTTTTCCACAGGCATTTATTAATATCATAATCTGAGCTGACCATGACCATTCATATAATATAAATCTAATCGTATCTTTATATTCCTCTTTATTTTTATTATAGATTTCTGCTATAACATTTCCGATTGTTTCTATTAATAAGTTATTATTGATTAATATATTATTAATCGTCTTTGATGCATATAATATGGCTTCTATAGGGCATGTATTTTCATCTATCATATCTTGCGAAATAAATCTTAAATCCATCTCAAGCTCATGTAATTTTCCTGGATTTATCCCCCCTAATGTAAGCTTTTCATAAGCTCTCAATAACTCTTCTATATAATACGGTTTAAAGTTCCAATAAAATAATTTATTATTACAATTATTAGTACTCTCTCCACCGCCTTCACTTACCTCATTTATATCACTTAAACTAACCGAAGGCTTTGAGATACTCATATTATTTCTGTATTTTTCTAAATCTTCTAAGCTTTTTAATATCACAAAAATCCCCCCTTATATAATTTCTTTTCTTTTAAATCAACCTCTTGTTTTAATTCTATCTTTTCTCCATCTACGTCTACTGATAATTTTAAATATTTGTCTTTATCTATTGAAAAATTTATATCCATTGGTGTTCCTGGCTTTTTAGGAGTCTTGAAATAGGCCTTATATTTTCTTTGTATTCTCATTTTAGAATCATATTGGTCTATTCCTGCATAAAGGTTTATTTCCACGCCCGATGGGCTTGTAGTTTTTAACGCCCCTTCTAACTTTCCTTCATATGGAACTTCTTGATTCGAATTAATTATAACTACTGGCAGACCTTGTTTCACATCGATCATTATAGCTTCTGCTAGCACTCTTGTTAATTCAAATTTTTTATTTTTCTTTATATCTGCATTTTTATTTGATATCTCATTTATAGAATTAGGTCTATTTATTATAGTTTCATAATAATCGTATATGGCTGCCCCTTTTGCAACTGATATTAGAGGGTCTGCAGAGTTTATAACTTGTTCATCTTCAAGATTTAATATTTTTTTTATTTTATCTCTTACTAACTGATACTTTGTCATTCCTCCTGTTAAAAATAAATAATCTATACTATCTTTACTTATATCATAATCTCTTAATGTATTTAATATAGGATCAACTATATTCTTTTGAGCTTCTTCATCAAGCCTTTTATTAGTTGGAGTGGACTTTATAAAAAACTCTTTTATGGCATCATCATACTCATCTTTATTTATGCAAAATTGAACATGATCATCTTTATAAAAATCCATTATGTAATGATCAAAACTTTCTCCAAAATAGCAATTCATCTCTACATCTGATGATATTCTTTCCTTTGCTTTTTCTGCAAATATTCTTAAATGCCTTACCATATTTTCTCTATCTTCTTTATTTAGCTCACTATATTTTAAATTATATCGTTCTAAAAATTCGTTTAGCTTAACTAATGCAACTTTGTTATCAAAATCGATGCCTCCTAGTTCATCATATCTACCTATTGCAACTTCAGTAAATTCGACTTTTCTTCCATTTTGTATTACATCTACAACAGCTACGTCGCATGTACCTCCTCCTAAATCAAATACTAATATTCTAGTGCTTTTACTTAAATCAACTTGTCTTTGACTTTCTATTAAATTTGTTTGTTCATTTATAAAATCGATAAGAGCTGATGTAGGCTCTGGTATAAGATTTACATTTTTAAATCCGATTTCTAATGCTGCATCTTTTGTATCCTTAATTTGATCTGTATTAAATGATGCAGGCACTGTTATTGTTACACTATCGACATCATTTCCTTGATTATATCTTTTCATAGAGTCTCTACATGCTTTAAGGATTTGCTTTGCAACATCTTTAGCACTATATTCATAGTTTCCTAATAACCATTTTTTATTAGTTCCTATATACCTTTTCGTATTATATAAAACTTTTTTAGATGCTTTCGATTTTATTTCTTTAGCAATTTTACCAACATACTCTTTTCCATTTTCATCAACATATAATACTGAAGGTAATATAAACTCCATTGTCGGAGATTTATTTTCATCAACTTGCATAACTTGTATAATCTGAGACTGTATCAATCCATTAAATAATAAATTTCCCTTTGAAACTACAGTATTAGTTGTTCCTAAATCAATACCAAAGTAAATATCATTTCCTGATTCTCTATTCATAATTTAATCCCCCTTAATGTTCACATATGGTTTTAATATTTCTTTATTATTGTAAAACCATGCTGGATACAATACTTTCCCTTCGCATGAGTCAATATCTGATATATCTTTATTTAGTCTATAATTATAAAAAGAATACTCCTCTACTTTTACATTATCCCCCACTTTTATTGTTTCCCTCGGAAAAATTCCCATCTCTCTTAGCACATTAAATAAATTAGTTGCAACAAACATTAGATTAGCTTCTTCTTTACCTTTTGAATAACAATAAAGTCTATCTAGTAAATTACCATTTGTTGAATCATTCATATTTTGCACTAAGTCAATTAAAGCTTTTGAATATTGATCTTTAGCATATCCAACTAGTTCCATATTTTCTATCTGTAGTTTGTTTAATTCATTTTTAAGGCTTACTTCTTTATCAATATACTCATTTATAATTAAATTATTTAATTCTATATCTTTTTTTAATTTTTCTATATGTTCTTTCAATTTATCAATTTCTTCTGTTTTTTCATTACTTTTTAGGATTACGTTTTCCTCGGAGTTGCTATTTTTATGTATTATATAATTTAGTTTTAACTTTATATTATTTCTATTCTCTATAGCTTTTATAGTTTCATCAAATGCTAATTTTATTTCTTTTTGCTTATCATCTAAGGCTTTTTTACATATAAAAAATAGTTTTTTATCTTTAAATAAATAATCAAAATCTGATAGAATTATATCTTTTTCACCTAAATTAATTTTATTTTTATTAAATTCCCTATACATAAATGCTTTTAATTTTTCTTTTGATGGTTCATCATTATTTACTACAATCATCATAAGGTATAATTCTATAAGTATAGATATTATAAATTTTTCACTTTTTATGCCTTCAAATCCTTCATCTTTAACAATTTTATATGGCAATTTATGAGATTTTACATATTTAGCTATTATAGAAAAGCTTTTTTCTATATCTAAATTCCATTTATCCATGTAATCATAAAACCTTAATCTCATTACATCATAATATTCTCCTGAGCTTTTATCAAATGCAATTAAGTTTAAAAATACAGTTAATTCATTTATAAATTCATTTCTATTATTTTTTATACCTAATTCATTAACTACATCCTTTATTCCTATTTTTAAATTCCCCAATTTTACCTCCCACAACCTGCACTTTATTTTACTTAATTAAGTTTACCAACTAATAAACTTCGATATTTTTCCTTAAATACCTTCTTTTTTTCCTATAATAACTTTTTATTTATAATAATAAAAGGAGTAGATTAACGTCTACTCCTTAATTATATTCAAGTGTTAATTTATTTTTAACTAATTATTTGTATTATCCAAATATTTTAGTAGTTAAAGAACATCCTGTACAAGTAGCAGCAACTCCACCTAATGCAGTTTCTCTTAACTCCATAGGAAGTTCTTTACCTACTTTGTACATTGCAGCAACTGTTTCATCAAATGGTATTATGTTTAATATTCCAGCTAGGCATAACTCTGCTGATATTAAAGCATTTGCTACACCTATTGCGTTTCTTCCTTGACAAGGTGCTTCAACTAAACCTGCTATTGGGTCACATACAAGTCCCATAACATTTTGTAGACAATGAGATGCAGCATGTATAGCTTGCTCAGGTGAACCACCCATCATCTCTACTACACCAGCCGATGCCATTGCTGCAGCAGCTCCAGTTTCAGCTTGACATCCACCTTCTGCTCCAGATACTGTAGCATTTCTAGTTATTATAACACCTATTGCAGATGCAGTGAATAACGCGTCTATCATTTCTTCATCGTTAAATCCGTATTCTTTACCTATAGTAACAACAGCTCCTGGAAGTATACCGCAAGATCCTGCTGTTGGTGCAGCAACTATTAATCCCATAGAAGCATTAACTTCCATAGTACCCATAGCAGCAGCCATAGCTTTATTCATTAATTCTCCACATACAGTTCTAGATGAACCTCTGTATTTAGTTAACTTTTTAGCTTCTCCACCTATAAGTCCACCCATAGACTTTATATCTTCTTCTATGGCTTTCTCTATAGCTGCTTTCATTATATTTAAACTAACTCTCATTTTTTCTCTTACTTCTTCAGTAGATAATCCTGCAAGTTCAGCTTCTCTCTCTAAACATATTTGGTGTATTGGCATTTTAAGCTCATTACATTTTTCTAATAATTCTGCTCCGCTTGTGAAGTTATATTTCATTTTTTTATCTCTCCTTACTCATTAGAATTTGTCTAAAACTACAACCTTAGCTACTACTTCAAATTTCTTTAATTGATCTATTAAATCTCTTTCTAATTGATCATCTGTCTCTAGGGTTAAGAATGTGTATTCAGATTTAGCTGGTTTGTTTGTTGACATTGTTGCTATATTTTTATTGTTATGAGCAAGTAATCCTGTTACAAATGATATTGCACCAGGGATATCTTTTATTTCTAAAACTACAGCTGCTCTTGCTCCATTGAAGTCTAATTCTAATCCGTCCATCTCTGTAAGTTTTATGTTTCCTCCACCTATAGATGCACCTTTTACAGTTGATATTGTACCGTCTTCTAATAACATTTCTATTTTAACAGTATTAGGATGCACATCATCACCTAAGTTAGCTTTTATAAACTCAAACTTAACTCCAGCTTGCTCAGCTAATTCAAAAGAGTTTTTTATTCTAGCATCATCTGGTTGAAACCCTAAGATTCCTCCAACTAATGCTTTATCTGTACCATGACCTTTGTAAGTTTCAGCAAAAGATCCATGAAGATAGAATTTAACTTCTTTTATAGATTTCCCTGCTATTTTCGAAGCAGTTTTTCCAAGTCTTGCAGCTCCCGCAGTATGGGAACTTGATGGTCCTATCATATTAGGCCCTACGATATCAAATACACTATAATCTTTAGCCATTATATTACCTCTTTCTTTTGTCTTAAAAATGTCTTATTAATTTCAATATACCTTTTAGATTTAATTATTGCATAATTCTTTGATGTCTTATTGATATCTATATACCCAAAATTTTTAAATATAAAATAATTTATATTTCACTTTGCATAAATAGTATCTATCTAAAGATGCCATATAATTCATTGATTATTTTAGATAAATTGTAAACTATATATATATAAATAAGATTTTGTAAATACTTATTAAATCTTACTATTTAACTATTTAGATATATTTATAAAATTATTAATAAAATGATTGCACATACATTTTATGCACTGAAAATAATTACAAAATGACCAGTTTGCTACTGGTCATTTTATTTTTCTTAAGAAGAATTATATTACAGCAATTACTTCTATTTCAACTTTAACGTCTTTTGGAAGTCTTGCAACTTCTACACAAGCTCTAGCAGGCTTGTTATCACCGAAGTATTCAGCATAAACTTCATTTATTTGTGCGAATTCATTCATATCTTTTATGAATACTGTAGATTTTACTACATGTGAAAAATCTAATCCTGCTTCAGCTAATATAGCTTGAACATTCTTTAAAGATTGAGCTGCTTGAGCTTTAACATCTCCTTCAACTATTTCCATAGTTTCTGGTACAAATGGAACTTGCCCAGATACAAATAACATATTTCCAGCTTTAACAGCTTGAGAATATGGTCCTATAGCTTTAGGTGCATTATCTGTATGTATTACTTGATGTTTCATGTTGTAGTCCTCCTAGTAAATATATATTTTAATATAAAGTACACGTTTTCATATACCATTATACTATTATATATGCATTAATGTATATATATTTTTTAAAATGTGGTACAAAAAGTATAATTATTTTTTATACCACATTTTATTTTCATTTTTTAACATATTTTAATATTTTTTGTAGATTTATCTTGTGTATTTTAAAAAAATTATTACATTTCTATTATTTCAAATCCACCTTTAGTTATAGCTTCTTTTAATTTAGCTATATGTTCATTGTTAAATGTTTCTAATGTTAACTCAGCTGTTTGTTCTCCTAAATTACCACCAACTGTTAATCTTGATAAATTTGCACTTAATATATTTCCATCATTTTCACTTATTATCTTAGTTAATTCAGCAAGTCCACCTGGCTTATCTTGAATTACTGTGTTAAATGAATACCTTCTACCTTCTTTAGTTAAAGCAGCTCCTATTACTCTGTATAATGTGTTAACATCCACATTACCTCCAGATATTATACAAACTACATTTTCCCCTTCTTGTGGTACATATTTTTTATTTAATAAAGCCGCTGTAGTTACTGCTCCTGAACCTTCAGCTACAACTTTTTGATTTTCCATTAAGAATAGCATACCTTGAGCTATTTCATTTTCTTCTACTACAACTACTTCATCAACTAATTCTTTTATTATGTCAAAAGTAAGATCCCCTGGTGTTTTAACAGCTATACCATCTGCTATTGTAGTATTTTTGAATGCTGTAGTTACTTTACCTTGTTTCATCGATTCATGCATTGATGGTATGTTTGCTGTTTGAACCCCTATTATTTTTACGTTAGGATTTAAAGCTTTAGCAGCAACAGCTACACCAGCTATTATACCTCCTCCACCAATTGGACAAAGTATTGTGTCAACGTTTTCATTTAATTGTTCGAATATTTCAAGAGCCATAGTTCCTTGTCCTGCTATAACATGCTTATCATTAAATGGATGTAAGAATGTAGCCCCAGTTTCTTTTTGTATTTCAACAGCCTTTGCATAAGCATCATCATATACTAACCCGTTTAATACTACTTCAGCCCCATATCCTTTGGTCGCTGTAACTTTTGCAAGTGGTGCAGTTGCTGGCATTACTATTGTTGCTTTTATTCCACTCATCCTAGCACCTAATGCAACACCTTGTGCATGGTTTCCTGCACTTGATGCTATAACACCGTTTGCCTTTTCTTCATCTGTTAAATTTGCGATTTTATTACAAGCACCCCTTACTTTAAAAGAACCTGTTTTTTGAAGATTTTCACATTTATAGAAAACATTTGCTCCAGTCATTTGACTAAGTTTAACACTTTCTAATATATCTGTTTTTTTAACGATATCTTTGATTGTTTCTCTAGCTTCATTTATATCTTGTAAAGTAACCTTTGTCATAATTTTAACTCTCCCTGTAGAACAAATTTTGTATTTTATATATTATTTTCCTTGACACCTATATTCTATAATCTTTTTTTACAAAAATCAACATGAAAACGCTATTTT
>NZ_HG529369.1 GCF_000499525.1 Faecalimicrobium dakarense
AAATATAAAAAATAAAATAATTGAATTTATGATTTTAAATTATGTTTTATATTTTAATTTTATTTTTTAAGCATTATCATTTTAAACCATTGAAAATTCAAGTTTTAACATACTTTACCTAATTTTATTAAAATTTTAGTAATTATGTATATTTTTGATCAATTGTCTTTTTTAAAATATTAATTTCAATTTTAGTTTTAACTTTTTTAATTCTTTTATAATATTTATTTTAAAAATTTATTAATTAACATTGATTATATAATTTAAACAAAAAGGAGTAGTTATTTAAACTACTCCTTGAAAAACTACTTAACTACTATATTAACTAATTTTTTAGGTACTGCAACTACTTTAACCACAGTTTTACCTTCAACTAGAACTTTTATCTTTTCATCTTCCATTGCTACTTTTTCCATCTCTTCTCTAGAAATGTTAGCTGCAACGCTTAATTTTCCTCTTACTTTACCATTTACTTGAACTACTATTTCAACTTCATCTTTAACTAATGCAGTTTCATCGTATTTAGGCCAGCTTATATCAAATATACTTCCTTCTTTACCTATTATAGTCCATAACTCTTCTCCTATATGTGGAGCAAATGGTGCAAGTATAGTTACTATTGTTTCTATACCTTCTTTTATAACTGCTTCATTTCTATTGTCTAATTCTTTGTACTTGTACATTTCATTTATTAATTCCATTAAAGCAGATATAGCAGTGTTGAATCCAAACTTTTCATTTAAATCTTCTGTTACTTTCTTTAAGGTAGTGTTTATAGTATATCTCATAGCCTTATCTTCTTTGCTTAATTCTCCTAAAGATACATCTGACTTAGCAATATCTTTTAATTCATCTACTAATCTATATACTCTGTTTAAGAATCTGAAACATCCTTCAACACCTTGATCTGACCATTCTAAGTCTCTCTCTGGTGGTGCAGCAAATAGTACAAATAATCTAGCAGTATCAACTCCGTACTCTTCTATTATTTCTGAAGGTGCTACAACATTACCTTTAGACTTACTCATCTTAGTTCCATCTTTTAAAACCATACCTTGAGTTAATAAGTTCTTGAAAGGTTCTTTAAAATCTAACATTCCCATTAAGTTAAATGCCTTTACAAAGAATCTTGAATATAATAAGTGAAGTATTGCATGTTCTACCCCACCTATATATTGATCTACCGGCATCCAATTGTTAACAGCTTCTTTGCTAAATGGTTCTTCAGTATTTTTAGGATCTACGTATCTTAAGAAATACCAAGAAGAGTCAACGAAAGTATCCATTGTATCTGCTTCTCTTCTAGCTGACTTTCCACAATGAGGACAAGTAGCATTCATAAATGTTTTTGAAGTTGTAAGTGGAGATTCACCTTTACCTGTAAACTCAACATCTGTTGGTAATAATACTGGTAAATTTTCTTGTTTTTCAGGAACTATACCACATTCATCACAATATACTACAGGTATTGGACATCCCCAGTATCTTTGTCTAGAAAGTAACCAGTCTCTTAATCTATAGTTAACTGTTTTCTTTCCTCTTCCCATTTCTTCTATTTTTTCTATTATAGCATCGAAAGCCTTTGATGCATCCATTCCATCAAACTCACCAGAGTTTATCATTACATTATCTTCATTTATAACTTCAACTACTTCTAAGTTATACTTAGTTGCAAACTCTCCATCTCTTTCATCATGTGCAGGAACTGCCATAACTGCACCTGTTCCATAATCAGCAAGTACATAATTAGCTATCCATAATGGAACTTTATTTCCGTTTACAGGATTTATTACGTATTTACCTATGAACATTCCTTCTTTTTCTACGTCACTTGAAGTTCTTTCTATCTCAGTCATAGTATGCATTTTAGAAACGAAAGCTTCTACATCCGCTTCATATTCAGTTCCAGCAACTAATTCCTTTACTAATGCATGTTCTGGAGCTAAAACCATGTAAGAAACTCCATAAACTGTATCTGGTCTAGTAGTGAATACTGTTATAGTTTTATCACTTGAATCTATATCGAAAGTTATTTCTGCTCCAGTACTCTTTCCTATCCAGTTCTTTTGCATTGTTTTAACTTTTTCTGGCCAACCATCTAAAGTATCTATGTCTTGAAGTAATTCTTCTGCAAAGTGAGTTGTTTTGAAGTACCATTGTTCTAAGTCTTTCTTTACAACAACAGAGTCACATCTTTCACATGCACCTTGTACAACTTGCTCATTAGCAAGAACTGTTTCACAAGATGGACACCAGTTAACAAAAGATTTCTTTTTATATGCTAGTCCATGTTCTAACATTTTTAAGAATATTTGTTGAGTAAATTTATAGTACTGTGGTGTAGATGTTGCTATTTCTCTATCCCAGTCAAAGCTTAATCCTAATGTTTTTAATTGATTTCTCATATCTGCTATATTTTCCATAGTCCACTTGTCTGGATGTATCCCATGCTTTATAGCTGCGTTTTCTGCTGGAAGTCCAAATGAATCCCATCCCATTGGATGTAGAACATTATATCCTTGCATTTTTTTAAATCTAGCAACTACATCCCCTATAGAGTAGTTTCTAACATGTCCCATATGTAATTTCCCTGATGGATATGGGAACATTTCTAATGCATAGTATTTTGGTTTTGTTGTATCATTTGTATCAGTTTTGTATTGATTGTTTTCTTCCCAAGTTTGTTGCCATTTAGCTTCAATTTCATTTGGTTTATAAACGTTCATCTTTTAGCCTCCTAATTATTATATAAAAAATTCGCTTCGTTTAAGCCACTGCGTGGGCGCTACTCTTCATGTCGCCAACGACCTAAAAATCAGGTCCGTTGCTCAAACTTAGCTGTTGAAATTTATAAACTATAAATTTCTTATATTAAATATTAAAAAAATCCCCATCACTAAACTTAACGTTTAGGGACGAGGATTATATTCGCGGTACCACCCTAATTAGCCTAAAATCAGACTCTCTTAGATAGTTTTTATGCCAACTACGGCTAAATAGATTCTATCTAGCAAGTTCAAAGGTATATTTTACTAGTTCACAGCACCACTAGTTCTCTGAAAAAACATATTCTTTTACTACTCTAGTCTATTTAATTAATTTTAAGTTATAATTTTTTATATTATCACTTTTATGCTAAAGTGTCAACGTCAACAAAAGGTGCATCTTTCCATAACTTCTCTAAGTTATAAAATTCTCTACTTTCTTCATTGAATACATGAACCATAACATCACCATAATCAAGAAGTACCCAAGTTTGAGATTCATATCCTTCTTTACCTCTTGGTTCTATTTCAAGCTTAGTTAATTCGTCTTCTACATTATCAGCTATAGCTTTTACTTGTCTTTGAGAACCAGCTGTTGCTATAACAAAGTAATCACATAAACTTGATACTGCACCTATATTTATTATAGATATATCTTGACCTAATTTGTCATCTATTGCATCGTATATAACTTTTGTCATTTGTTCTACTGTCATATAATCTCCTACCTTTCCTAATTTTAAACACATTTAACTATTATACCATAAATAATAATCTCTATATATGGTATTTTTATTTTTAATAAAAAAGTCTTCTGTGTTAATATTTTATATTAAATCAATAACGTATTACAAGTTTTCTTTTATAAGGTAATTTCTAGCATCTATAGTTCTTGGATGTATCATTTGGTTATTATCTATAACAAACTTAATTGTGTTATTAAATGAAACTATTAAAGCTTCATTTAGTTTTCCTGAATAAGTTAATTCTCTTAAATAATCAACTCCTGGAAAATCTCTTCCTTCCTCTATTAAATCTGCAATATAGATTATTTTCTCTAACATATCCATATTCTCTTTACCTGTAGTATGATACTTTATGGCATTAATTATATCATCATTTTCTATATTTAATTCATATTTAGCTATATATGATCCTATAACACTATGAGATAATGCTAAATTATCTTTTTCTAAAGAATCTAAATTAATATTATATTTATTTACATAGTATTTAACTTCTTCTTTATTTAAGTATTTTGCACAATCATGTGCAATTCCAGCTAAATATGCTTTTTCTTTATCATAGTTATATATTTCACTTAACTTAACTGCACATTTTGCTACATTTAAAGAGTGATTAAATCTCTTTTCTGGTAACATTTCTTTTAATTTATTATTAATATTTTTTAAAATCATTTATTACTCTCCATGCTTATATAATTCATTGTCATATATATATTTTTCTACATATTCAGGAACTAAGTATCTTATTGATTTATTTTCCTTTAATTGATCTCTTATATATGTAGAAGATATATCTAAAGAAGGAACATAAACGCTTATTATATTAGCATTATATTTTTTTTCTAGACATTCTATCTTCTCCTGAGATCTTAATACACTTATGCCTGGTCTAGTTGCAGCAATAAATGTAGCTAATCTAAAGTTTTCATTCACATCTTTCCAACTTTCAATATCACAAATAGCATCCGCTCCTGTTATAAAATAGATATCTATGTTACTATACTTTTTCTTAAGTTCTCTTAAAGTATCTATTGTATAAGTTCTTTCTTCTCTCTTTATTTCTATATCTGAAACAATAAAGTTATTATTATTATTAGTTGCTAAAAGTACCATATTATATCTATCATACTTATTTGTAATATCTAATTTTTTATGAGGAGGATTACCTGATGGTATAAAAAGTATTTTATCTATTTTATACTTGTCTCTAATAAATTCAGCTGTTGCTAAGTGAGCATAATGAATTGGATCAAATGTTCCTCCCATTATCCCTATTTTCATTTTTTTGTTCTCGTTTTCAAATTTCTCTAGTTTACTATCATTTATTAGTTTTGCTTTGTTAACTAGATTATCAATACTCATACTTGCTCTCCTTTATAGAAATTATATTACTATTGTATCATTATTTTTAACTTATTAAAGGCTATAAATTGTTTTTTAGTATATACTTATATCTATAAATAATACAAAGGAGATTTAAAATGGCTATAATTACTAAAATAGAATCACAAAAAAAAAGCACTGATCGTGTTAATATATATGTAAATAATGAATTTTTCATGGCTATATTCGCTGAGTTGGTTTACAATTTTAATTTAAAAAAAGGAATGGAAATAGAAGAAGAAGCATTAAAATCCTTACTTAAAGACGAAATGTATATAAAAGCTAAAAATAAATCTTTAAATATTTTATCTAAAGCTGATCAATCAGAAAAAAAATCAAAGAAAAACTATCTAATGAATTTGAAGAAGATACTATTGATAGAGTTATTGATTTTTTAAAGAGAAATAATTTTATAAATGATGATATCTTAGCTCAAAAAATTGTTAATACTAATATTAACTTAAATAGATGTGGTCGAAATAAAATTAAACAAAATTTATACAATAAAGGAATTGATAAACAATCTATCAATGAAGCTATTAATGAAATTGATGAGGATGCTGAATACGAAAATGCTATGTACCTAGCTCAAAAGCGATATGACCGCATTAAGAATGAAGATAAAAGAAAAATATATCAAAAAATTTCTCAACATTTAGCTTATAAGGGCTTTAATTATGATATTATAAAAAGAGTTTTAAACAAACTTTTAAACACTGATGAATATGACTTTTAAATTGTTTTAGCCACACGTTGGCGACAGGAGGTAATACTTTTGGTTAAATCATTAATAATAGGTACCTTAAGTCTTATACTTGGTATCTATAACGTTATACAGTTATATAAAAAAGATAGTATTAGATAATTATACTTACAACAAAACCCCCTTTTATTAATATATTATTAATTAAAGGGGGTTTTAGCTATGGATCAAAATAGAAAGAAAAGAGCCTCGGGATATTCTTTTGCCACAATGCTAATATTAGTTGGTGTTCTTGGCTTAATTATTTTATCTGAAGTTTCAAGAAATGAAATGACTGGATTAGTATTTTTCTTTATATGTTTAATACCTGCCGTTGGAATTTATGTATATTTAGGTTGTACTTCTGAGAAGGATAATTATAATAAAATATATAAGCCTTATAAATCTAGAAAAAGTGAAGTGGTATCTTCTTCAATATGGTTACTAGCACTAGCCTCTTTTTTTATAATAGGTTTTATATTTGATGGATGGGATTATGCATGGGTGGTCTTCTTAATTGGAGCTGCTATTCAAAACCTTACCGAGTTATTTAATTCAAATGATAAAGATAATTTAAGTTAATAAAAAACCCCTTATAGTAGAAACAAAAAGTACTATTATAAGGGGTTTTTTATTAACTATTTTGTAGATTTTATATTTTTTCTTATATTTCTTAGAATAAATTTAATCAACTCATTTATTAACAGTACCGCAGATGAAGATAATATTATTTTAATCCACATACTAGTATCTAATGAAACTGCATTGAAAAGTCCTGGGCATAATTGAATAACTAAAATTTGTAAAACTCCAGTTATAATTATTACTTGTATAGCTAATTTATTTTTGAAGAAATTAGTTGCTGCACTATTTAACCCAAACTCTCTACAGTTAAATGCATTAAATAATGCATTAAATGCAAATAGTGAAAATATTACAGTACCTTGTTCTTTAGGAGCAGCACCTAGAAAATTATTTAGGTATTGAGAATATACAGCTATAACTATTAAAGATGCATTAATAATTATATTAACTACCATAGATCTAGTTATTATATTAGCTTTTCTATTTATTGGTTTTCTATTTAATACATAGTCTCTAACAGGCTCTAAGCCTAAAGCTAATGCTGGAGGTCCATCCATTATTATATTTACCCATAATAGTTGTATTGTAGTAAATGGCATTTCTTTTCCCATTACCTGAGATAAAATTGCTATTAAAAAAGCAACAATATTAACTGTTAACTGAAACTGTATAAACCTTTGGAAGTTTTCATAAATTCCTCTTCCCCACTTAATTCCATCAATAATAGTAGTAAAACTATCGTCTGTTAATATTATGTCTGCTGCATTTTTAGATACCTCTGTTCCTGATATTCCCATAGCTATACCTACATCCGCTTTAGAAAGTGCTGGAGCATCATTTATCCCATCGCCAGTAACTGCAACAACTTCATTATTATTTTGAAGTGCTGATACTATTCTCATTTTTGTATCTGGTTTACTTCTGGCAACTATTGATATATTTTTAATTTCTGATCTTAAATCTTCATCTGTAAGTGAATCTATATATGTAGCCTCAACCGCTATTTTTCCATTTTCTAATAATCCTATTTCCTTGCCTATTGCTTTTGCGGTATTTATATTATCACCTGTAAGCATTTTAACTTCTACTCCTGCATCATTAGCTATATTTATAGAATCCTTAACACCGTCTCTTAATGGATCTAATATGCCTACAAATCCACTAAATACTAAATCAGAAGAATTTTCATATTGTTCAACTTCCTCAGTAATAGCTAATTCATCTTCATAAGTAGCAGCTACTTGTGCATATGATTTATTTATTTTTTTATATGCAAATCCTAATGTTCTCATAGATTTTGATTGTAGTTTTTCTATTTCCCTCAATATGCTAGTTCTTATATCATTTGTAATTTTTATTATATCTTTTCCCTTTTGAATATAAGAACAGTTTTTTAAAATAATTTCAGGAGCACCTTTACATAAATATATTTCTGAGTTGTCTTTTTGAATAAGTGAAGACATTCTCTTTTTGTCTGAACTAAATGGTAATTGAGATATTAAGTTTGTACATTTTCGCACTTCTCTATAATCATTTTTATTATATAGAAGTAATGCACACTCTGTTGCACTCCCTATATACTTATAGCCTTTACCATCTTTTTCTATATCAGCAGTAGAATTAACCATGCAATTTTCATTAAAATAGCTATAGCTATTGTAGTCATTGTTTAAGTTGTCTACATAATTTCCATCTATATAAGCTACTTCTACCACCATTTTATTTTGAGTTAATGTTCCTGTTTTATCTGAACAAATTACTGATACTGCACCTATCGTCTCACAAGCTTCTTTTTTAGTTACTAAAGCATTTATCTTAGCCATTTTTTGCATTGTTATAGCTAGAGTTATATTTACCATTGTAGGTAACCCTTCTGGTACAGTTGCTACAATTAAAGCTATACATACCATATATGCGTCTTTTGCTGGCTCTAATGATTGTAAAAATGGTATAAAACCAGATGTATCTAGTATTAATTGCCCCTTTGTATGTAACTTAAACATAATATATATACAAAGTAAAGTTGCTATAGTTCCTGATATAGCTGCTATTTGAGCACCTAATTTACCTAATTTGATTTGAAGAGGTGTTGATATAGCATCTTGATCTAAATCTTTTGATATTTTTCCCATTTCACTACTATCACCAATCGACGTAACTACCATAGTTCCCCTACCATATGCAACTAATGTTCCTCCAAATACCATATTTATTTGTTTAGATGGAATTGCATCTTGTTCCTTAATATCATTTCTTGAGTATATAACTTCCATATCAACTGTAACATCTGATCTTTTTGCTACATCATCAGACTCACCAGTTAGCATATCCTCTCTCATTTTTAAATTTATTGATTCAATAAGCCTTCCATCAGCAGGTATCATATCACCTGTTTCTATGTATACTATATCTCCAGGAACTAAATCATTTTTAGAAAGCTTTGTTATTTTCCCGTCTCTAAGCGCTTTTACCTCTATATTTTCAGTTAATTTAGAAAGTGATTGAGCTGCCTTTTTAGATTTTCCTTCTGTTATTATACCTATTGATATTCCTAATATTATAGCTCCTATTATGCCTATTGCATCATGTAATTCTCCTACAAATGCACTTATAACAGCTGCACCTAACAATATTAATATCATTGGCTCTGTTATACTTTTTCCTAGTTCATCAAAAAATGAACTTTCTTCTTTAACTGTAAATTCATTTTTCCCATATTCTTCATTCCTTAACTTTACCTCATTACTACTTAGACCTTTTAAGGCATCTACTTTAAGGTCCTTTAGAACTTCTTCCTTTTGTTTGTTGTAATATCTCATGGTTTTTGTCCCCCTAGTTAAACTTAATTTATACTTGTCCTATGAGACATTATATAAACAATAGTTAGAAAATATTACTAAATTTTAAAAAGTATTATATAAAAATACTACTATAGTTTATATATCTAAAAATAAACTATAGTAGTATTTAAGCTATCATATATATTTTTTTATAATTTTAGCAACGGGTAATCCTATTATAAGCCCTATAACTACCTGAGTTATATTTCCTGGTATTGATGTTAAAGGAACAGTTAAATTTCCATATAATATTACTTCTGTTATATAATAACCAATTAACATCCATATCCCAGATATTATAACCGCAAAAATATTAGTAGCTGTATTGTTTCCGCATTTACCATTTGACCATGCTATATTACCTATTATATATCCCATAATCCCTCTTACTATAAATGTAAATGGAGCCCACATAGTCCATCCTGATACTAAATCAAATAGAGCCATTCCAAAAGCACCAGATATAGCGCCTTTTTTCTTACCGAATACTATTGATGATATAAACAACATTGTATTTCCTAAATGTATTAATCCACCATTTATAGATATAGGAAGTTTTATATTTATAAATTTGGTTGCTATAAATACCAATGCTATAAGTAAAGACGTTTCAACCAAATCTCTAGTTGTGAACTTTTCTCTTTTAATTACCGTTTCCACTATATCCCCCCTAAGTTTTTACTTTTAGTTGTAATATTTATTAAACAGTTTAACTAAATTTTTATCACTCTTAAATCCTAACTCTTTTAAACTCTCATCTAGTATATTTAGTATGTATATTATATTTTCTAACCTTGCATTCTCTCCCATATGACCTATTCTTAATAATTTATCTATATATTCACATAAAGATGTAGCTACAAGTGTGTTGTATTTTTTTAACATATAGTTAGATAGATTTAAAGCTCCTATACTTTCTGGTATCTTTATTGTTGTAACGGTATTTGAATATCCTTTATCTAAAAATAGTTCTAAACCATATTCTTTTATAGAGTTTCTAGTAGCAAACGCTATTTTTTCATGTCTACTAATTACATTTTCTATGCCTTCATCTAATATATTATCTACTGCTTTATCAAGTCCCATTATATCGCTTATAGGCATTGTGTATGGAAAGCTTTTATTTTCATAATAATCTTGCCATATACTCAAATTACAATAAAATCCACTTATCTTTGTTTTTCTATTTTTAATATATGTTTTTGCATCATTACTAATACTCACTATTGTAAGACCAGCTGGTGCAGATATTGCCTTTTGAGATCCTCCTAAAGCTATATCTATTTGCCACTCGTCGACATTTAATTCTTCTCCAACCATAGCTGCAACAGAATCTACAACTGTTAGTATATTATATTCTTTTAACAGTGGGCAAATTTTACTTATATTATTTAATACACCTGTTGGAGTATCACAATGAACTACTGTTGCATATTTAAAATTATTATCATGTTCTAAAAATTTTTTTAAATCTTCTATATCTAAATCTTTATTATAATCTTTTGAGAAATACACTACTTCTCCGCCATACATAGTAATAAAATCAGAAAATCCTTTTCCAAATATTCCATTATCTATTACAAGTACTCTATCACCTTTTTCCGTCAAAGATGCACAAGCCGCCTCTAATCCCAATATTCCTTCTCCACTTAATATGTAAACATCATTTTTAGTATTTATTATTCTTCCAATCTTTTCACATGTATTTTTATAAAAATCAAAGAAATCTTTATCTATATCTGGATTAGTTGTTTTTTGTGCTCTAGCTAACAAAACATTCTCTCTTATAGATGTTGGTCCTGGTGTATAAACAAATTTATTATTCACTTAATTTCCCCCCTTTTTCTATTATAAAAATATTATAGCTAAGTTTTATTCAAAGCGATACAATTTATGTTTTTTTAATGATTGTATGAATACAATTTTAATATATAAATTTAAACTAACTTTATAATAATTAAATATATTCTTACTATCTTTTAATTTAGACAAATTAAACTTTATAAAGTTATAAATTCTACTATATTAAATATAATTGTCACAACAAATACAAAAATACTATTTCCTAGGAAATTTTTAATATAAAGTTGTCAAATTTAAAGTTTTAATAATATAACAAAGTATAAAAATAAATGTTAAAATAATTAAATAAATATGTTTTCAAATACAAATACTATACTAAATAATCGGTATAAGGAGATAACTATGATTGATTTAATTTTGCTCGGATGTGGCGGCAACATGCCAATGCCTAATAGATTTTTGTCTTCTCTATTTATAAACTATATGGGAAGAAAAATACTTATAGATTGCGGTGAAGGAACTCAGATTTCTATGAGAATGAAAAATTGTGGATTTAAAAATATAGATTTAATATGTATCACTCATCTTCACGGAGATCATATAAATGGTATCATTGGACTTTTATCTACCATTGGAAATAGTTCTAGAACTGAAGATTTAACAATTGTAGGCCCTAAAGGAATAATAGATGTTATGAATGCTATTAAAGTTTTAATTGAGTATTTGCCTTATAAAATAAACATTATTGAAAATCCTAAAGGCCCTTTTTCTTTAAGTAATGGCCCTTTAAAAGATGTTGAAATCTCTACATTGGAGTTACAACATTCAACTGAGTGTTTAGGATATAGCTTATATTTTAAAAGAAAAGCCAAATTTAATATAGAAAAAGCTACTTCTAATAATGTACCTAAGATACTTTGGAATAAACTTCAGTCTGGAGATAGTGTTGTTTTAGATGATGTAGAATATACCCCTAGTATGGTTTTAGGTGATGATAGAAAAGGAGTTAAAGTTAGTTTTATAACTGATACAAGACCTATAGATTCAATCCCAAATTTTATAAATGATAGTGACTTATTTATATGTGAATCTATGTATGGGGATGACTTAGATATTTCAAAAGCAGTAAAAAATCAGCATATGACATTTAGAGAAGCTGCTAATTTAGCATCCCTAGGAAAAGTAAAAAAACTTTTATTAACCCATTTTAGTCCTTCTCTTGAAGACCCTAATTTTTATTTAGATAATGCTACTACAACATTTAAAAACACAATTGTAGGTGAAGATAGACTAGAAATTAATTTAAACTTTAAAGAATAAAAAAACTCGCTTTACTCAAGCCTATAAGTTGGAAATTATAATTTTCTTGTATTAAAAAAGCATCTATAAATTTATAGATGCTTTTAATTTAATTATTTAGATACATTTCCTGCTACATTTAATACATCCCATGTTCTTGCAAATGGTGGTGCATAACATAAGTCTAACATTCCTAATTGATTAGTTGTTAATTTTCCAAATATAGCTGCTGCTATTACATTTGTTCTTTGAACTGAATCTTTATATCCTGCAACCTGTCCACCTAATATTACTTTAGTTTTTGCATCATATACAAGTTTTACATATATTTTGTCTCTACCTGGGTAGTAATTAGTTTGATTAAAATCAGATATAAACTTTACTTTATAATCTAATCCTAATTTTTCAGCTTGTACTTCTGTTAAACCAGTTGAACCAGCTTCCATATCCATAACTTTTAAACAACTTGAACCTAAAGATCCTTGGAATGCGTTATTAGCTCCAGCTAAATTTTCTCCAACTATTCTTCCTAATTTGTTAGCTCCTGTTGCTAATGGTACATATGTATCTTGTCCACTAACAATATTTTTTATAGTTGCACAGTCACCTGCTGAGTATATATCTTCTACAGATGTTTTACCAAATTCATCTACTATTATAGCTCCATTTGGTAGCATTTCTATTCCACTATCTTTTAAGAAAGCAGTGTTTGGTCTAACTCCTGTAGCTATTATAACTACATCTGCCTCAACTTCACCTTTATTTGTTATAACTTTTTCTACTTTAGTTTCTCCAACTAATTCAGAAACAAGTCCTTCTAATACTAAGTTTACATCATGCTTTCTTA
This sequence comes from Faecalimicrobium dakarense, assembly GCF_000499525.1. Lineage (GTDB taxonomy): Bacteria > Bacillota > Clostridia > Peptostreptococcales > Peptostreptococcaceae > Faecalimicrobium > Faecalimicrobium dakarense. The sequence continues at coordinate 13,011 of NZ_HG529369.1, forward strand.
TTTCCTCTTCTAATACATCAGTTATTTCTTTATCAAATACTTGTTCTAATACTCTATTTCCAGCTTGGAATACAGTAACATTTTTACCTAAATGTCTAGCAGCTTCTACAGCTTCTAATCCTATAAATCCTGCACCTATTATAACTATGTTTTTATTTTCTTCTTTATTTAATAATTCTTTTACTCTTATACCATCTTCCATAGACTTCAATGTTGAAACATTTTCAAGTTTAACATTTTTAATAGGAGGTATTATACTACTTGCTCCCGTTGCTATCATTAGCTTATCATACGAATCTTCAAACTCTTCACCAGTTTTAACATTTTTTACTATAACTTTTTTTGCCACTGGATCAACGTTTACAACTTCATGAAATACTTGTAAATCAATTCCTGTTTCTCTAAATTTTTCTGGACTTCTTGCTATCATATTGTTTGCATCATCAAAGAATCCACCAACAAAGTATGGAAGGCCACATGCACCAAATGATACTACATCAGTTTTTTCATAAACTACAACTTCATATTCTGGCTTACTTCTTTTTAATTTTGCTGCTGCACTCATACCAGCTGCAACTGCACCTATTATTATAACTCTCATGACCATTCTCCTTAAATGTTTAAATATTTTTATATTCTTATTTTATCATAAAATCGATTTTTTATAATTAATATTAATTTAATAAGACTAGGGCAAAAGCCCTAGTCATAATTATTATGCATTCATCTCGTCTTCTTCTGAATTATCTATAGCTGCATTAAACTTATTTTTATCTACTTCATTGAATACTCTACCTGCAACTAAACCTGCTGTTAAAGATCCATTTACGTTTAATGCTGTTCTAGCCATATCTATTAATGGCTCTACTGATATTAATAAACCAGCTAAAGCAACTGGTAAGTTCATACTTGAAAGAACTAATAATGCAGCAAATGTTGCTCCACCACCAACTCCTGCAACTCCAAATGAACTTACAGCTATTATAACTATTAATTGAATTATAAATCCAGGATCTAGTGGATTTATACCCACAACTGGTGCTATCATAACAGCTAGCATTGCTGGATAAATTCCTGCACATCCATTTTGCCCCATTGTGACCCCAAATGAACCTGATAAACTTGCTATTTCTTCAGAAACTCCTAATTTATCAGTTTGAGTTTTTATATTCATTGTTAAAGCACCTGCACTTGATCTAGATGTAAATGCAAATGTTAAAACTGGTAAAGCTTTCTTTATATATGTTATTGGGTTATATCCCGCAAAGTATAACATTACTAAATGTATTACAAACATTAATCCTATTGCAACATAAGATGCTAATATGAATTTACCTAAACTTACTATACCCGCTATATTAGTTTTTGCAACGGTATTTGTTATTAATGCTAATACTCCATATGGAGTTAATCTAAGTACTAAAGTTACTATACGCATTACTACAGCTTGACATGCTCCAACCATATCAATGAATAGTTCTGCCTTTTCTGGTTTTTTCTTTTTAATTTGATTTGTTGCTACTCCTATAAATGCTGAGAATATAACAACACTTATAGTTGATGTTGCTCTAGCTCCAGTCATATCTAAGAATGGATTTTCTGGAACCATATCAAGCATTCTTGTTGGGAAGTCTGTTTCTTGAACACTTGTAAGTTTCTCTTCAAGATAAGCTCCTCTTTCTTCTTCTGCTTGACCTGTTTGTATTTCTTCAGCAGTTAAGTTAAATGCTGATGTTACTCCTATACCAACAGCTGCTGATATACCTGTAGTTAATATTAATACACCTATAATTAGTCCGGCTTTTTTACCTAAGTCTTTAGATGACTTAGTTGATACTAAAGCTGATATAATAGATACCATTACTAATGGAACTACTACCATCTTTAATAGCTTAACATAACCAGTCCCCATTATGTTAAACCAACTTGTACTTTGTTTTACTACTTCTGAGTCTGAACCAAAAATAAATTGTAGCCCTAGACCAAATACTAGTCCTATACCCAGTGCAAGAAACACTCTCTTATTAAAAGGTACATATTTCTTTTGCATAGAAACAAGCATAAATACAATTGCTGCCATGATAGCGATGTTTATCACTACCATCATTGTTGTATTCATAGTAGATTTTCCCCCTTATGTATTTTTAGATAATTTGTTATTTAAGTGTCTACAAATCATCTTTATGTCTTATATATTAACATAAATGATTTCGTTTTCCCAGCCTTTTTTTTACATTTTTTCTTAATTTATCTTAATTTTTTTCCTATTTTTTTACCTTTTTTGTTATTTTATTAGCTTTCTTACCTTTTTTACTTTAATTTCTTTTTCATACACCAATCTTATTTATTTAGCAAAGCAAACTAAAAAAAGCATTGTTAAGTTTAAATAGCTTAACAATGCTTTTTGGTTATTTTCTAGCCGACCTCTTTGTTGGCTTACCTTTTTTAGTAATATTCTCATCTTTAACTTTAGCCTTAGCTGGAGCATGTCCAGGGAATACTATTTTAGGTTCATCCATATTTTTTTTATATAAAGTAAACTTAGATCCTATAGCTTGAACAAATTCTGCTCTTAAAGCTTCACATACTGCATTTGCAGTTTCTTTTGTATCAAGACCTGCAGTTTCAAGTATTGTAACTTTAACTATTTCTCTAGTTTTTAACATTCCATCAAGTTGCTCTAAAAAGCTTTCAGTTACACCATCTTTTCCTATTTGAGTAACAGGCTTTAAAGTGTTAGCTATTGATCTTAAGTATGCTCTTTGCTTTCCTTTTAACATTTTGTCACCTCGTGTCTTTTCTAATTATAGAATTCGAATTCTATTTCGTAAATTCTAACTGTGTCTCCATCTTCAATTCCCATTTCTCTAAGTCTGTCAAATACGCCTTGACCTTCCATAGCTTTTTGGAAGAATTGAAGAGATTCCATATCATCAAAGTTAACAGAGTACATAATTCTTCTAAGTGCTTTACCTGTAACAACATATACTCCATCTTCTATATCTATATTTAAGCCTTCCTCTTCTTGAACATCTAATTCTGGCTTGTACATTTCTTCTTCTGTAACTAACTCTACATCTTCAACTTCATTTAATAATTGAGATACATAAGTTATTACATCATCTATACCTTGACGAGTAGCAGCAGACATTTTAAATACCTTATAACCTCTGCCTTCTAGCTCTGCTTTGAATTCTTCAAATGTACTTTCATCTTCTAATATATCTATTTTATTAGCAACTACCACTTGTGGTCTTGTTGATAATCTTTCATTATACATTTTAAGTTCATCATTTATTTTATCAAAGTCTTCTAAAGCATCTCTACCTTCTAAACCTGATATATCTACTATATGAATTAAAACTTTAGTTCTTTCAACGTGTCTTAAGAAGTCATGTCCAAGACCAATTCCTTCAGCTGCTCCTTCTATAAGCCCTGGTATATCAGCTAATACAAAACTATCTCCAAACTTAGTTTGAACAACACCTAAATTAGGTGTTAAAGTTGTGAAATGATAGTTAGCTATCTTTGGCTTAGCCTTAGTTACAACTGATAAGAATGTAGATTTCCCTACATTTGGGAATCCAAGTAACCCTACATCAGCTATCATCTTAAGCTCTAATGTTACCCATCTTTCTTGTCCATCTGTACCAGATTTAGCAAAAGCTGGAGCTTGTCTTACTGCATTTGCAAAGTGTTGGTTTCCTTTTCCACCTCTACCGCCTCTAGCAACTACAGCTCTATCGCCTTCTTCTTTTAAGTCAGCTAAAATAAGACCTGTCGCTTCATCTCTTATTATCGTACCTGCAGGAACTCTAAGAACTAAATCTTCTCCATTTTTACCTGCTCTTTTTGACTTTCCACCGTCTCCACCTGGCTCTGCTGAGTATTTTCTCTGATATTTAAAATCCATTAATGTTCTAAGACCTAAATCCACTTCAAATACTATACTTGCACCATGTCCACCGTCTCCACCATCTGGACCACCAGCTGGAACATACTTTTCTTTTCTAAATCCTACCGAACCATTTCCACCGTTACCGGCTTTAACGAAAATTCTTGCCTTATCTATAAACATATTAATCACCTACTTGATTAAGTCATTTTTTATTTATTCTTTCCAAAATAGATATATATAATTCCGTAAATATCTATTTACAAGAAAAAGGAGTGCATTAACACTCCTTTTTTATGTATTACTCAGCTATTGATACTGGGTATACACTTACTTTCTTTCTCTTCTTATCTTTTCTTTCGAATTTAACAGCACCGTCAACTAATGCAAATAAAGTGTCATCGCCACCTATACCTACGTTAGTTCCTGGATGTATTTTAGTACCTCTTTGTCTTACTATTATACTACCAGCAGTTACTACTTGTCCGTCGAATCTCTTAACACCTAATCTCTTAGATATAGAATCTCTACCGTTTTTAGAAGACCCTACCCCTTTCTTAGATGCAAGTAACTGTAAGTTCATGTTTAACATATGGAGTCACCCCCTACTTTTTTAAGATTTTTATATTTTTGGGATATTCCCGTTTAATTCCATCAATTGCTAATTGAAAATGATTTAGTAATAATTGAGATTTCTCAATATATGTATCTTTAACAATACATTCTATATGACCTTCTTGTCCTATTACAGTTTCAAATTCAACCTTCACTAATTTGTCTAAAGAGTTTATTACTGCAATAGCATTAGATGTAACTGCAGAACATACTATATCATAACCAATTTCTGCGAAATCAGCATGACCTTTTAAACAAAATCCTTTTAGTGAAAAGTCATCATCGTAATAATATTTAACTTTTATCATTACTCAACCTTTAATTAAGCGTTTATCTTTTCGATAACTATCTTAGTGTATGGTTGACGATGTCCTTGCTTTCTTCTGTAGTCTTTCTTAGCTTTGTACTTGAAAACTACAACTTTCTTAGCTTTACCTTGCTCAACAACTTTCGCTTGAACAGAAGCACCTTCAACAACAGGAGCTCCAACTACTAACTCTCCATCTTTAGTGCAAGCTAATACTTCGTTTAAAGTAACAACATCACCTGCGTTAGCTTCTAACTTTTCAACGAATAATACATCACCTTCAGCAACTTTATATTGCTTTCCACCTGTTTTAACTATAGCGTACATTAAATACACCTCCTCGGTCTTAAACTCGCCATATAGGTACTTCCTAAGAAGTTTTTAACCTTTTCTGTGCGGCATTACAGTTATTAATATTACTACTTTATTGTACATTTGTCAACTAAGTATTATAAATTATATTTATTTTTTCGTAATTTAATTCACTGTTTTTTCCTAGCGATATGATTATACCATATTTTTCACCAATATTTTTAATTATATTTGTAAATTCTCCATTTATTATATTATATAAGTTACAATTTAATTCAATTTTTATATTTTTATATGATGTATGATTACTAATTCTTAATACTTCATTCTCAATGCTATCTATAATATAATTAATTGACTTTCTAGACCCACAGTCTTCGTATTCTTTATCTATATAGTATTTGTCTATAGAGTCCTTTTCTCTTCTTCTTGTTACTTCTACTAATCCTAACTTTGTCATTCCTAGTACTTCTGTTTTTCTTTTATCTTTTTTAAGTTCTCTATTTAAAGATTTTATTACATCTTCTTTATATGTATCTTTATGCATATCTATAAAGTCTATTATTATTATTCCACCAATGTCTCTAAGCTTTAGCTGTTTTGCTATTTCAATTGATGCTTCTAAGTTTGTTTTATAAACCGTTTCAGATAACTTTATATTACCTGTAAATTTGCCTGTATTAACATCTATGACTGTTAAAGCTTCTGTTTTTTCTATTATTAGGTATCCTCCACTTTTTAGCCATACTTTCTTACTTAAGGCTTTATCTATTTGACCCTCTACTCTATATAAATTAAATATATCTTTATTTTCTTCTAGTTCTAACTTATTTATATAATCTTTATTTATAAATTTTAAAATATTTTTTATTTCTTCATATTTTTCACTACTATTAGTTACTATTTTTTCTACACTTTCATTTATATTATCTTTTACATACTTACTTGATAAATCTAGCTCTTTATGTAGCAGTTTTGGCCCTATACCTAATTTATATTCTTTTAATATATTTTCATATTTATTTTTTAAATCTATAATATCTTTTTCTAATTCCTCTTTACTACACCCAACTGCTTCAGTTCTTATTATAAATCCTAAATTATTTGGGCTTACAGATTTTACAATTTCTTTTAATCTATTTTTTTCTTCTTCATTTGATATCTTATTTGAAATCGTCGTTTTATTATTAGATGGTATATAAACTAAATATCTTCCAGCTATACTTATTTCTAAATTAAGTTTAGCACCTTTAGTTCCTATCTCTTCTTTATTTACTTGAACTAATACATCTTGTCCTGATTTTATATTACTATCTTTTTTTAACTGAAGATAAGCTAACTTTTCAAACCCTATATCTACAAAACAAGCTCCCATACCAGGCAGTACGTTTTTAACTACACCTCTATATATATTTGATACAGTTTTACTTTTTATTTTATCCTCAATTAATAACTCTGTTAATTTATCATTTTCTAATATAGCAGTTTTTTGAGATGCTACTAGACACTCTATTATTATCTTCTTCATATATTACTCCTTACAAAATTAGCTACTCTCGAGCGATGTATCGGCGAGTCACTTCATATCACTAACTCAGATACTCAAAAATTGTACATAAAAAGGTGGTTTTACCCACCTTTTTACTACATAGGAGATACTAATTGATTATCTTCTACTACATATAAATCTCTTCTTAGTATATCAACATCTAATGGATCCATTTCTAATTCTAATATTTCTAATATCTTAGGAATAAATACATTATTGTTTAAGTTTGCTTTAGAACCAGTTGCTAACATTGCCTCTAAAGTTATTTTATTATCTTGGATATCTAATAAATCAAAACTTTTTATCATAGGTCTTATATTTGACTCTACAATTTTACCTTTTTTATTTTTCTTAGTTATCATTATTTCTTCATTGCTCATGAAGTCTAATATTTTAGATTTTACCAATTCTTTAGTTAATGGCTTTTCAACTTCTATAGTGAATATATATTCTCCGTATTCTATAGTTGAAGCTAATGATGGAGTTTGCTTATCTATCTCTATTGCGTTTATAAATTTTATACCATCTGGTAATTGTTTATTCATTCTATCTAAATATTCATCTACGCTTAAATCTTCTTCTATTTCAACGTCTACGTACTCTCCCTGGCTTTCTGTGCCTAAGGCTAGGGCATTTCCATAACTTATTTTAGGGTGAGGATTAAATCCTTGAGAATGAACTAATTCTATTTCAGCTCTTCTAAATGCTCTTTGTAATAATTGTTGTAAATCAAGGTGTGATATGTATATCATATCCCCTTCTTTGTTAAATTTAGTTCTTATTATTTTGCTCATAATTAACAAAGCCCCCTTCCTATATCATGTGCGTTTATTCCACATCCATTACACTTATGTCTACAATCTGGAGAAATTGCATCTTGTCTTGATTTTTCATTTTCTCTAACTAAGAACTTCTTAGTTACACCTACATCTATATGATCCCATGGGAATACTTCTTCATAACTTCTTTCTCTATTTGCATAGAAAGCTATATCAAGTCCATTTTTCTCCATAGCTTCTTTCCAAGTATCTAGGTTAAAGTATTCTGACCATCCATCAAACTTCGCTCCTGATTTAAATGCATCATATATAACTTTTCCTATTTTTCTATCTCCTCTAGCAATAACTGCTTCCATTAAACTTGTCTTAGAATCGTGATAGTTATACTTTATATTTCCATTTTTTAATTTTCTCACTAAGTGTCTTTGCTTTTCTACAACCTCTTCAGTTGTATCTTGTCCATGCCATTGGAATGGTGTAAATGGTTTAGGTACAAATGTAGATGTACTTACTGTAACTCCAAAGCTTCTTTTTATCTTTCCATTATGAACATCTCTATAAGTATCTATAACATTATAAGCAAGGTCTGCTATACCATCTAAATCATCATAAGTCTCTGTTGGAAGACCTATCATAAAGTATAATTTAACACTATTCCATCCCATTTCAAATGCTTTTCTTGTTGCATTTGATAAGTCTTCTTCACTTACACCTTTATTTATAACATCTCTCATTCTTTGAGTTCCTGCTTCTGGTGCAAATGTAAGACCTGATTTTCTAACTTGTTGTATCTTTTCAGCTATTTCCATAGAGAAGTTATCAAGTCTAAGCGATGGAAGTGATATACCTATATTTTTAGATGCATACTCTTCAACTAAGAAATCTGTAAGATCTGCTAACTGTGAATAATCACTAGTACTTAAAGATGAAAGTGATATTTCATCATATCCTGTGCTCTTAATTAATTTATCTACTATCTCTTTTAATCTATTTAAACTTTTTTCCCTTATAGGTCTATAAATCATACCAGCTTGGCAGAATCTACAGCCTCTAGTACACCCTCTAAATAATTCTAATACAACTCTATTGTGAACTGTATCAATAAATGGTACTATTAATTTTTCTGGGTATGGTACTTCTTCAACATTCTTTATTATTCTTTTTTGTACTTTTGCTGGTACACCTTCTCTATTAGGAGTTACTTCCTTAACTGTGTTATCTTCGTTATAAGTTACATCGTAGAAACTTGGTATATAAACTCCGTCTATTTTAGAAGCTTTATATAAGAAATCTTCCCTAGTCGTCTTATTCTTCTTCCACTCTTTATAAGCATTTACAACCTCTAAGTTTACTTCTTCACCTTCTCCTAAAATTACTATATCAACAAAATCAGATAATGGCTCTACATTGTATGCACAAGGACCACCTACCATTATAAATGGATCATCTAACTTTCTTTCTTCTCTTAGTAAAGGTATGTTTGCTAAATCTAATATATTTAATATATTAGTATATGAAAGTTCATATTGAAGAGTAAAAACTACAAAATCAAAATTAGTTATTGCTTCTCTTGATTCTAGTGCAAACATAGGTATATTTTTTTCTCTCATTATAGTTTCCATATCTACAGCAGGAGAATATACTCTTTCACAAAATACATCTTCATCTCTATTTATTACATCATATAATATATGACTTCCTAAATGACTCATCCCAACTTCATATAAATCTGGAAAACAATGAGCATATCTTATTAGATTTTTATTTGAAGTATCTTTATGTATTGAATTTATTTCGTTACCAAGATATCTTGCTGGCTTTTCTACCTTTTTCAAAATTCTTTTTAAGTCAACCTTATTCATTTATCTTAAAACCTCCGAATATGTTTATTGTTTTAGACATAATTACTATTATACACGATATGATATTATGTATCAAAATTTTATTGTTTATAAATAATAGTTTTTCAAAATATTTAGACATTATATATTTAAATATTTTGAGTATTTTTATATTATAACCTCAATCTATATATATAGTATTAAATTCCATACAAAAAATCATTTTTTTTATCCTTTTTTTGATATAATATAATTGAATACTATTTTTAAAATAAATTTTCAACGTTTTTTGTATACAAAGAACAAATATGTAATATTTTGTTTCAACGTAAATAAATTGGGTATAATCTTTATATGAAATTAATTTTAGGAGGATTTTCAATGAGTAATGTATTTGAAATAAAAAAAGATATTTACTATACAGGTGTTATAGATAAGGATTTAAAGGTATTTGACATAATAATGGAAACTGAATTCGGGACTACTTATAACTGTTATTTAGTAAAAGATGAAAAAACTGTTTTATTTGATACAGTAAAAGGAAATTTCAAAGAAGAATTTTTAAATAATTTATCTGAAGTTACAGATATAAAGGACATAGATTATGTAGTAGTACATCATACTGAGCCTGACCACGCTGGTAGCTTAAAGTACTTATTAGACTTAAATCCTAATATAGAAGTTTTCTGTACTAAGGCAGCTAAATTATATTTAAATGACCAAATAAATAAGCCTTTTAAATGTCACGTTATAGCTGATGGAGAAGTATTAAATATAGGAAAAAGAAATATTAAATTTATAACTGCACCATTCTTACACTGGGCAGATACAATGTTTACTTATATAGAAGAAGATAAAACTTTATTCACTTGTGATGCTTTCGGATGTCATTTTGCAAGTGTTGATGCTAATGTTGTTGAAAGTGAAGATTACTTAAAATCATCTAAGCATTACTACGATTGCATAGTTAAACCATTTGCTAAACATGTTTTAAGTGCTATAAATAAAGTTGTAGAATTAAAATTAGATTTTGATACAATATTAACTTCTCATGGTCCTATGCTTACAAAAGACCCTATGGCTGCAGTTAAAAGATATTTAGATTGGTCAACTGAAGTTATAGAAACTACTAATCAAAATCAAGTATCAGTATTTTACTTATCAGCTTATACAAACACTTTAACTATGGCTAAAAAAATAGAAGAAGGTTTACTATCTGAAGGTGCTAATGTTAAATTATACGATTTAGAAGAAATGACTTTAAAAGATATGCATGATGCTGTTGTAATGTCTAAAGTTATATTATTAGGTTCTCCTACAATAAATAAAACTATGGTTAAACCTATGTGGGACTTATTCTCTACAATAGACCCTATGGCTAATATTGGTTCTATAGCAGGAGTATTTGGTTCATTTGGATGGAGTGGTGAAGGTATAACTATTGCTGAATGTACTCTTAAATCTATGAACTTTAAAATGCCTATACCATCTTTAAAGAAAAAATTCTGCCCATGTGATGATACATTACAAGAATGTTTCGACTTTGGTGTAGAGTTCGCTAAATTAGTTAAATAATAAAATTCGCTGCGCTCATATCGCCGACGCAGTCGCTTAAAAATAAAAAAGGACAAGGTTTAAACTTTAAACCTTGTCCTTTTTATTTATTAAACTCTTTGACTAGTAGTTTTTCTAACTTCTCTCCAAGAAAGTTCCCCTCTATCTAATGCCTTTATAAATATTTCTGCTGATGCAAGATTTGTAGCTACTGGTACATGGTAAACATCGCACAATCTTATTAATGCTTGTATATCAGTTTCATGTGCTTGAGATGTAAGTGGATCACGTAAAAATATTACTAAGTCTATATCCTGAGATACTATTAATGATCCTATTTGTTGATCTCCTCCAAGCGGTCCTGATGCAAGCCTATTAATATTTAATTCTGTTTCATCCATTATTCTTTTTCCTGTTGTTCCTGTTGCGTAAAGACCATAGTTTTTTAATATAGCTTCATAACCTATACAAAACCCTACCATTGTATTTTTCATCTCATCATGTGCTACTAATGCAATATTCATAAGTCCCTCCATTATGATTAAAAGTTTATTTTTTTCCTTCTCATACAAACATTTAAAACTAATCCTAGGTTAGCTAAAGATGTTACTAATGAACTTCCTCCATAACTAATAAACGGAAGTGTTACTCCAGTTACAGGAATCAATGCTACTGTCATACCTATATTTTGAATAATCTGATATGCAAACATGCACATTACCCCTACTACTATAAGTGTACCATAAAAATCTTTTGCCTCTCTAGCTATATAAATCATTCTGGTTAGGAAAATTGCATATAAAGCTATTACAGCTGCCATTCCTATTGCACCTAACTCTTCACCTATAACAGCAAATACAAAGTCACTTTCTTGAACAGGTAAAAATCCTTCTTGACTTTGACTACCATTGTATAATCCTTTACCAGTTGGTCCACCTGAACCTATGGCAATCATAGATTGCATAACTTGATAATTTCCTTTTAGTGTTGGGTCTTCAGGATTTAAAAATGCTTCTATTCTATCTTTTTGATGAGGTGCCATAAATAAATACATTATAGGCAAAGATATAAGCGCTATTATTATCCCTCTCTTTATCAACTTTATATCAAGTCCAGCTGTAAATAACATTCCTGCTATTATACAAGAAAATACTATTGCTGTTCCTAAATCAGGTTGAGCAAATAACAATCCTATAAAAGGTAAAGCATACACTACAACTGGTATAATATCCTTTATAGTATTTAATTTACCTTTTCTAGATTCTACTATTTTAGCATAACTTAATATAAAAGTTAGTTTCGCTAATTCTGATGTTTGAAAATCTAAAGGTCCTAAATTAATCCAAGATCTAGCTCCACCTCTTTCAGCTCCAATCCCAGGTATTAAAACTATAAATAATAATACTAAACTAATTATATAAAGTGCCTTATAATACTTTCCTAAAAAATTATAATCAAATAATAGCATTACAGCTATCATTCCTATACCTAATGCAAAGGCCGTCCCTTGTACAAATACCTGTTTATAATTACCTGTATCTCGTGCATGTGTAGCACTCACTAAAACCACTAGGCCAAAACTGAATATTGCTAGTACTGTTAATATTAACTTCCAATCTAATTGCTTTATTAATTTAATGGTCGATTTATATTCGATCATATATTCACCGTCTTTCTAACTGTAAATTGAAAACTTAACTTGAGTTGTGTATTTGTGAATTACTTTAAAATAAATAAAGGGGGATTTTAGCCCATCCCCCTTTAAAATATCTTTTATATACTTCTATCTTTTATATTTTTTAGCGGTATATTAGCGACTAACGCAGATACTGTCATATCTTCTTGATCCCCTCTACATTTAGACATTTTGATTTCAAGACCATCTTCTTCTATTTCTGCATAATTTGATATAACCTTAAGAATATCTGTCTTTATCATATCTAAAAGCTTCGGAGAACAATCTACTCTATCATGTACTAAAACTAACTTAAGTCTTTCCTTTGCTACTGACTTGCTAGTTCTAGATTCGTTAGAAAAAACCTTAAATAAATCTAACACTGATATATCCCCCTTTATTACTTAGCCATTTTAAACATTTTTTTAATTTTACTAAAAATATTACTTTCAGATTCTGCTTCCATCATTGGCACATCTTGTCCTAATATTCTTTTAGCTATATTTTTATACGCTTGTCCTGCACTAGATCTAGAATCAAGTATAGCAGGCTCTCCTTTATTAGTAGATACTATGATACTTTCATCATCTGGAACAAGACCTATTAAGTCAATAGCTAGTATCTCTATTATGTCTTGTTTATCCATCATATCTCCACGTCTAACCATATCTTGTCTTATTCTATTTATAACTAATCTAATATCTTTAATTTCATTTGCTTCTAATAATCCTATAATTCTATCTGCATCTCTTACAGCGGATACTTCTGGATTTGTTACAACTATTGCTCTATCAGCTCCAGCAACAGCATTTTTAAATCCTTGTTCTATACCTGCTGGACAGTCTATTAATACATAATCAAATGACTCTTTAAGTTTTTCACATAAATTTGACATTTGTTCTACACTTACTGCATTTTTATCTCTTGTTTGAGCTGCAGGTAATAAATAAAGATTATCAAATCTTTTATCCTTTATTAATGCTTGCTTAAGTCTACATGTTCCTTCAACAACATCTACTATGTCATATACAATTCTATTTTCAAGACCCATAACTACATCTAAGTTTCTAAGTCCAATATCTGCATCCACTATAACTGTTTTTTTATTTTCCAAGCTTAGAGCAGTTCCTAAGTTTGCTGCGGTAGTAGTCTTTCCAACTCCACCTTTACCAGATGTTATAACTATAACTTCGCTCATAATACTACCCCCCTATGGATTCATCCTTATTATTTTATTATTTTAGGTAAGTAACTTTCTATTATTATTCTACCATTACTTACTAGGGCTATTTCTGGGACATTTTCTTTTTCTTCTCCGTAGGTTTCATCATCTGGTGCTTCAGCTATATTACCTGCAATCTGTAGTACTTTAGCATTAAGATTGTTAGCAACAACATACGCATTTTCATTTCCAGTTGATCCTGCATGTATAAAGCCTTTAACACTACCCATTACTATAACATTGCCATGGGCTACAACTCTGGCTCCAGAACTTACATTACCCATGATTACTACATTTGAAGTTGAGCTTACCTGTGATCCTGATTTCATATCCGTCATTACAATTACATCGCCATCAAATTCAATATTTTCTCCAGATCTTAAGTTGTTTACATATTTAGTTTGAAAATTTTTAACTATTTTATTTTCATTGTCTTCAACAAACTCTACATCAAACCTAGATGATATATCGTCTTTTATATTTATAATTTGTATATCACTTAGACATTCACTATTAACCTCACAAATCTTAGCCCCGTTGAAAAAGCCTATAGACGATTCTAATCTATCTATTATAGCTTGCTTTATTTCATTAAAAGACGCTACTCTTTTAATGTTTACTATTATCCCTCTTTTACTGCCTTTGAACTCTACTAGTTCTTTGGCTTCAAAATCTATCAAAGACATAACAACCTCCAGAGTGATATATCAATATTATATATTCTTCAAAAAAATCTTAATTCCTCTTATTTTTTCATTTGTGAAACGAAATTTATATTTTCTTTATTAGATGCATCAGTTTTTTTCTCATTAGAATTATTTTCATCAGTTTTTGTCTTATATTTTCCTAGATCCATATAAGCTCCTATTAACTCTCTTACAGGTAACATTGCGTATACACTTTCATTACCTTGAGGTATCATAGTTACTACTGCAATTTCAGGATTATCTGCTGGTGCAAATCCTACAGTCCATGCAAAAGCTGCATAACTTGGTTTATATGAATCAATTTTTTCATCAGTTATCTTAGGATTTAATTCTTTTATAGCTTTTCTTAAATAAGCAGAATTAATTTTGTCAGTATCTTCTAGCTTAACTTTAACCCCATCTTTTAACTCTTCTTCTAATTCTTTTCTCTTGTTGTCATCTAATTTTTTATCTTTTAATTCTTCTTTTATTTCTTTTTCTTTTTCTTTAGAAAGTTCTTTTTCTCTTTCTTTTTTCATTTCATTAGACAACTTAATTGCATCTTCTTTAGATACATTATAAGCTCCCATATGACTTAGTAAATACTCATAGTCATTTTCAGTAGGTATTTTACCACTCTTTTCAGCAGTCCCAGTTTTAGCAGCAACACTTACTGGGAAGTTAGTAAATAAACTTTTAGTTGAACTTTGAGTTGTAACTCTTTTCATACCTTCAGTTAAATCTTTTAGCTTTTCACTATTTTTAAATGGTATTTTCTCTTTACCATTTTCATCTATATCAACTGATGAGTAATCACTTGATATAACTCTGTCTATTACAGACAAGTCTACTAAGTCTCCCCCATTTGCTATGGCAGCAACATATCTTGCCATTTGTGCCGGAGTATATTGATTTTCCCCTTGTCCTATTGCAAGGTTAAATGTATCTGCAGTACTCCACTTAGCAAACTTTAAATGATCGTATACTATTTTATCCGCAAAATAAACTACCTTATCTTCCTTAACCTTTAATTTAGTGAGCCTTTTCATTGCTTCTACTCTATCAATAGTTTTTTCTTCATCTGCCCAACTAACTATTTCTTCTATTCTTTCTTCATACTTTGCTTCATCTTTTTTCTTACTTATATCAGTAAATGCATTTGCCATTTCTTTATCAAGGAACGTTCTAAGTAAAGCTTTTGCTGAGTCTAATTTAGCTTCTAAACTTGGTACTTTACCTTTTCTTTCATCTATTTCAGTATTTAATCCTGTATAATCATTTAAACCAAATAACTTAGCATATTCTAGTATATCATTAGGTCCTATCTTTACATCAGGATCTGCTCCTATTCCACGATTTTTACCAGAACCTATACTATAAAAATAAATATTACAAGATTCTTGAATCGCTTTATAAAGATTAGTAGAACCATGGTTACGTCTAGATTTATGCCATATATAATCGGCAAAAGGTCTTCCACCTTTAGAAAGATACGTAACACCTGTATCTTGTATTGTATAATTTGGACTTAACCCATTATCTATTGCAGCCATCCCTGTTACCATTTTAAATGTAGACCCTGGTTGGAATACACCTTGAGTAGCTAAGTTAACTTGAGGATTTGGTGCTAATACATCATTTTTATTTTTAGGTTGAAGAGCTTCAAAATCTTCATATGATATACCATTTACAAATTTATTCGGGTCATAATCAGGATAACTAGCCATTGCTAATACATCTCCAGTTTTTACATCTATAGCCATAACTGCCCCTGACTTTGCATTTGGTGCTGTATTTGAAAAACTCTTATTTCCAAATTTACTTGTAAATGTACCACCTGTTCTGGCTACATCTATAGTCCTTTTTAATACATCTTGTGCTACTTCTTGTAAGTCTTTATCTATACTTAAGTATACTGTGTCTCCAGACTGCGGTTCTGATACTTCAAGTTCTTTAGTTACTCTACCTAAAGCATCAACTTGAACTTTTTTATATCCATCTATACCTCGTAGCTGTTCTTCATAATTTTTTTCAATTCCAGATATACCAACTGTATCACCTTTAGAGTATTTTTTTCCTTCTTCTCTATTTAGATATGATGCCTCGTCATTTGATGGCATTTTACCCATATGACCTAAAGTGTGAGAAGCTAAATTTCCATTTGGATAATCTCTTACAGGCTCTATTGCAACTGATACTCCAGGAAGTTCCATAGCACTTTCCTCTATTTTAGCTATAGTTTCTTCACTTATATCCCTAGCTATAGTTACCGGATTATACTGTGAATAACCTTGAGATTTTATATGGTCTCTTACAACTAATATCTTTCTCGCCTCTTTATCACTTAAACTTTTGTCTATTTGATAACTTTTACTATTTCTAATTTCGTTAAAAGCTTTTTTAGCATTTATATTAGTTTCTTCTATTTTATAACTTTGTAGCCAGTCTTGTTTATTTTTTTCTTCTGTAAATAGCCATTTACTAACCAGAATAGGAGGATAGTATCCATTTTCATTTAATTTCTTTTGAAGCTTGCTTGCATCTAATTTTCTATCTTCTTGAGTTAATACACCTTCGCTTATTAATCTATCAACTAAATAGTAAAAACTTTCCTTAGCATTTAAATCAAGAGGTATATTATTATCTTTTTTAAAGTTTCTAATATTTCTGTCAAAAGTATAAAAATATTTTCCATTTTCTATATATATAGGAAATTCATCTACATACTCTTCATTATTATCTTCTAATAAATTTATAAGCTTTAATGATATATCATTTGCCATAGACTCTTTTTTATCATTAAGTTTATTAATTTCATTTCCAGATACTTGAATAGTAAATAAGTTTTTATTTCCTGCTAGTAACCTTCCATACTTATCCCTTATTTCTCCTCTAGGAGCTTTTATAGGAAGTTCTTTATAAGTTTTATTTTCTGCTAGTTGAGTATAATGATCATATTTAAATGTTGTCATAAATACTATCTTGCACAAAATTACAATAAATGCTACTAGTATGATATTTCTAATTATGGATAATCTATCTGCTTTTTTATTTTCTTCCATGAAATCACCACTAATCTTCTTTAAGTTTTAATATATATTTTTTTGACATGTTATATAAAACCACACTAAGTAAACTATTGCACAATGGTGCTATTAAAATTCCCTTAGAAATCATAGTCACTATTCCGTAACTGTTATATACTTGACTAGCTGTTGCAATATTTACCATAGAGTCAAATAAGCTAGTTATAAATACTAGTGCGAATATAGTTACATTACTTTCTTTATAAATTTTATTCTTTAAATGACTAATTCCATAAGCTATCGCAAATAAAATAAGCCCATTAACTCCAAATATGGCACCAACAGTTACATCCTTTACTAAACCGATTATAGCTCCTATAATACCTACCTCTAATTCATCTGAATATAGTGCTATAATTGTCATGTATATAATAACTATATTAAAACTAATCCCGAATATATCTATATAATTTGTAATACTATTTTCTATTATCACTAATAATATCCCCAAAAGACAAAGTAAAACTTTTTTCATAATCATTAGTCTCCTTTATCCTATATTTCTCGGTTCTATAATAGTAACGTCATCTATGTTTTTAAAATCTGCATAAGGTTTTACAATTACAAATTTCATAGATTTATTTTTATCGTCTATTACTTTATCTACTTCACCTATTGGTATACCTTCTGGATATAATCCTAAACCTGATGTTACTAATACATCTCCTGGTAAAACTTTATCCGTTGTCTCAAACATGTATCCATGTAATTGACCTTTGTTTTTATAATTTTCTTTATCTTCTAAAGTTGAGTTTTGAGTTATAACACCCTTAGAGTTGGTATCTTTCAATTTAAAACTAACTGATGATTTAGTGTCTAATAAAGAAATTGCTTTACTATAATTATCAGAAACTTCATATACCTTTCCAACTAATCCGCTTCCATTCATTACTATACTATCTTTTTTTATACCTTGTTTTTTCCCAGCACCTATTACAAAACTGTTGTACCAGTTCCCATCATTTTTTCCTACAACACTTGCTGATACACTTTTAGCTTTATAAGATTCATCTATAAAATTCAAAGATTTTTTTAAATTTTCTAGTGACTGTGTATCTGATATCTTGTTGTTTAATGCTATTATTTCTTTCTTTAATTCATCATTTTCTTTTTTTATATTTCCTAATTCATTAGCATTTTTTTTGTAATTTAATAATTCTTGGAAATTATCTTTTAAAAATACAAAGCCTTTATTTAAATTTCCTTCTATTGCCGTTATTCCATCCAATATTTTTCCTGGCCCAACAGGATTTTGGCCAGAGAATTTGCCTATTGATATTCCTACTATTCCAATTAAAGTGATAGCAACTACCCCAGTTGCTATCACTTTAATGTTAAACCTCTTTTTATCTTTTTTATTCTTATCGAATCTCAAAGGTATCACCAACTTTTAATTACTTTCTAGCGTTCATCATTAATACTTTTTCAAATATTTCTTGATCTTCAACTGATTTTCCTGTTCCTAAGGCAACACAATCTAGTGGGTCTTCAGCTATTTGTACTGGCATTCCTGTTTCTTGCTTAACTAATTTATCTAGTCCTCTAAGTAATGCTCCCCCTCCAGTTAGCATTATTCCGTTTTCCATTATATCTGATGCTAATTCTGGTGGTGTTTTTTCTAAAGTTGATTTTATTGCATCTACTATTGAGTTTATTGGCTCTTTTAAAGCATCTCTAACCTCTGTAGAATTTATTTCTACTGTTTTAGGAAGACCTGATATTAAGTCTCTACCTCTTATTTGCATATTAGTTTCTTGGTCATCTTTGAAAGTTGAACCTATGTTTATTTTAACATCTTCTGCAGTTCTCTCACCTATAGCTAAGCTGTATTCTTTTTTAACATAACTTACTATAGACTCATCAAACTCATCTCCACCTATTCTGATAGATTTTGCAGTAACTATACCACCTAAAGATATTATAGCTATTTCTGTAGTACCTCCACCGATATCTACTACCATATTACCTTCTGGTTCTTCAACTCTTAATCCTGCTCCTATAGCCGCTGCCATTGGCTCTTCTATAAGATAAGCATCTCTAGCTCCTGCTTGTCTTGCAGCTTCTTCTATAGCTCTTTTTTCAACTTCTGTAACTCCATATGGAACACATATTGCTATTCTCGGACTTACAACTCCTTTTTTAGCTGCTGCCTTTTGTATAAAGTAGCTAAGCATTGATTGAGTTACATCAAAATCAGCTATAACCCCATCTTTCATAGGTCTTATAGCTACTATATTACCTGGTGTTCTACCTATCATTTTTTTAGCTTCTTCTCCTACTGCTAAAACTTCCTTACTATCATCTCTTATTGCTACAACAGATGGTTCTCTTACTACTATTCCTTGCCCTTTTATATAAACTAATGTATTTGCTGTACCTAAATCTATACCCATATCCTTAGTCATTTTCTTTAATCCAAACATAGACCCGAATCCTTTTTTTCTCTTTTTTATCTTTTTTTTTCCTTAGCCATTTTGTTGCTCCTTCCTACTCTATCAAATCAAATTATCATGTTTTCTTTAAAACTAAAATATAATCCATCTCCTATTATTATATGGTCAATAACTTCAATTCCTATTATTTCTCCACATTTTATAAGCCTTGAAGTAATATTTTTATCTTCTTTAGAAGGCTCTATACTTCCCGATGGATGGTTATGCATTAGAATTATTTTGTTTGTACTTCTTTTTATCGCTTCTCTAAATACTTCTCTCGGATGAACCAGCGAAGAATTTAAAGTTCCTATAGATACATCTATATCCGATATTATTTCATTCTTTGTATTTAAAAGAACTACCTTAAAAACCTCTTTTTTTTGATATCTTAAACTGTCCATATAATACTTATATATATCCCAAGGATTTTTCACCTTGTATGTCTTCGGTTTAACACTTGCAACTCTAATGCCTAATTCTAGTGCTGCCTTTATCATAGTCGCCTTAGATAGTCCTATTCCGTCTATTTCACATAATTCTTCTATAGTCATATCTTGTAGATATCTTAATCCTTGTAAATCTTTGTTTATAATATAGTTAGCTAATTCAATAGCATTTTTATGTTTTGTGCCTGTCCTAAGTAAAATTGCTAATAATTCTGCATTGGATAAACTTTTTTCTCCTTTTGCAAGCATTTTTTCCCTAGGTCTTTCATCAAGTGCCATTTCTTTTACTGTCATTTGTAAATTAAAAGGCATCTCCAGATAAATCACCCTCCATAAAAAGATTTATACTAAAATGTTTCTTTAACAAATCACTTAGTCTAGATATAGGTAACCCTACTATATTAAAGTAATCACCTTGTATTTCTTCAACCAATAACGCTCCATATCCTTGAATTCCATAAGCTCCTGCCTTATCTAAAGATTCATTTGTTTGTATATAATCCATTATGTCCTCATGTGATAAATCTTTAAACTTAACATTACTAACTACATAATCAATTATCTTCTTATCTGCATCTAACCTTATTAGACTTATTCCTGTTATAACCTGATGCACTTTACCTGATAATTTTTTTATCATGTTAATTGCATCTTCTTTATCTTTTGGCTTTCCTAATATAGCATTATCTAAAACTACAATAGTATCTGCCCCTATAACTAAGCTATTTTTATTCTTAGATGCTATATCCATACACTTCTCAAATGCAAGCCTCATAACTGCTTGTGTAGGTGCTTCATCTTTTAATATAACCTCGTCTATTTCACTTTTTATTACGTCAAATTTGACCTTCGTATTACCTAGAATTTCTTTCCTTCTAGGAGATGCTGATGCTAAGATTATATTCATTTATTCACCTCATTCGTTACTTAGAATTTGTACTTATTTAGTCTATCATTATATTGTAAAAAATTCAACACAAATGTCGAACGTTTTTATTACACTATTGTTATTTTTCCGCATTAAATTACAGTTTTTTGTAAAGCTTTTATATTTTTTGTTTTGTAATTTTGATATGCTCTTCAAAATACAAATTTAAGTTTAATTTTCAGTATAATCCATACGTATTTAATTATTGCTCAATTTATATACTCATAATACCTTTATATATAAAAAAGGTATGGAAAATCCATACCTTTATCTTATCCATATTATATAGTTTTAATAGCCTTTTTCGGACATTTTTGAATACATAAATGGCATCCTACACATTTATCTTTGTCAATTTTGTGTTTTTCTTTTAATTCACCAATTATTGAATCAAACTCACATTGTTTCTTGCAAATTGTACAACCTATACAAAGAGATTCATCAATTTCTACTTTTTGCCTATTACTTAAATCACCTTTTATAACTTTTGTTGGGCATTTTTCAACGCATACCATACAACCTACACATTTATCATAGTTGATCTTTGCAATTTTATTTTCAAATTCTATTGCACCGAATTTACAAGATTTATAACAAATTCCACATCCTATACATCCTACACTACATTTTTCTTTAACAGCCTTACCAAATTCTTTACTATTACATTCAACCACTATATCTTGGTTAAAAGGTTTTATAGATATTACTTTCTTTGGACAGACTTCTATACATTTTCCACACATTACACATTTTTCTTCGTCTATTACAGCTATATTATCTATTATAGTTATAGCATCAAACTTACATACGTCTTTACAAGTTCCCAGTCCTAAACATCCAAATTCACAAGATTTAGCGCCTGCATTTAAAGTTGCAGCAGATCTACAATCCGATATGCCTTCGTATATGTATTTATCTTTTGAATTTTTGCAATCACCTTTACAAATTACTTTTGCGACTTTCTTTTCTGAAACGTCTGCACTAATTCCCATTATTTCTCCTATTTTAGATGAACAATCTACTCCACCTACTGGACATGCATTTACAGGAGCATCTCCATTTGCTATAGCATTTGCCAATCCCCCACATCCGGGAAATCCGCATCCTCCACAATTTGCCCCTGGAAGAGCTGCTATAATTTTTTCTACTCTTTCATCTATTTTGACTTCAAACTTTTTTGAAGCATATGCTAAGATAGCGCCAAAGGCCAGGCCTAAGCCACCTAATACTGCAATTGAACTAATTATAGACACTTATTTCTCCCCCCCTGTTTATAAATTTATAAGTCCTGCAAATCCTAAAAAAGCCATAGACATTAAGCTTGCTGATATTAAAGTTATAGGAAATCCTTTAAATGATTCTGGTATATCCGATAATTCTAATCTTTCCCTTATTCCAGCAAATAAAACTATTGCTAATGTAAATCCTACTCCCGCTCCAAATCCGTTTACTATAGTTTCCACTAAGCTATAACCTTCTTGAACATTAACTAGTGCTATACCTAATACTGCACAATTTGTAGTTATTAAAGGTAGAAAAACACCTAGTGCTTGATATAGTGATGGACTCATTTTTTGAATTACCATTTCAACAAACTGAACTATAGATGCTATTACTAATATAAAAGCTATCGTTTGTAAAAATTGATTTCCTGTTACCTCCAATAAACTTTGTATAAAATATGTTATTACTGATGCTAATGTTAAAACGAAAGTAACTGCAAATCCCATTCCAACTGCAGTATCTACCTTTTTAGATACTCCCAAGAAAGGACATATTCCCAAAAACTGAGACATTATAACGTTGTTAACTAAAACTATACTTAGAAATAAAAGTATTAATTTCATTTGCTCCCCTCCTTATGCTTTTTTATTTTTATTTTATTAAATCCAGCTAATAAAAATCCTAATGTTAAAAATGCTCCTGGTGGTAATATAAATAATAATATAGGCTCAAAAGATGCTCCAAATATACTAAATCCAAATATGCTACCACTTCCAAGAATTTCTCTTATTACCCCTAATACTGTAAGAGATAAAGTAAATCCAAGTCCCATACCTAAACCGTCTACTGCTGATTCTATAGGTCCATTTTTTGATGCAAAACTTTCAGCTCTAGCTAAAATTAAGCAGTTAACAACTATTAAAGGTATAAATAGACCAAGAGCGTTATCAAGGGCAGGAAGAAAAGCTTTTAAAAGCATTCCTACAATTGTAACAAAAGTAGCTATAACTACAATAAATGAAGGTATTCTTATTTTATCAGGTATTATTTTTCTCATTAAAGATATTGCTATATTTGAACAAACTAAAACTACTGCCGTGGAGAGTCCCATACCTAAGCCATTTATAGCTGATGTTGTTACAGCTAGCGTAGGACACATCCCTATAACTTGTACAAGGGCTGGATTTTCATCTATTAATCCATTTTTAAATATTTTTCCTAACTTCATAGCTTATTTCCCCTCCTTATTATTTAATTCTTCATTAAATAAATCTATTGCAGCATTAACTCCAGATGTTACAGCCTTAGATGATATAGTTGCACCAGATATTGCAACTATATCTGATTCACTTGAAGCTTTACCTTTTACTACATTTATTTGATTATCTGTTGATTTATCATTATATTGACCTTTAAATTCAGGCTCTGATGCTTTAGATCCAAGTCCAGGAGTTTCAGAATTCGTTCCTATATTTACCCCTGTAATTTTCCCATCTATAGATATACCAACTATAACTTCCATTTCTCCACCGTATCCCTTAGGCTTAGTTTTCATTGTATATCCTACTATATCTGACCCATTGCTTCCTTCATATACTTCTTCTACTAATTCACTTTTTAGATTATCTATTAATTTAAATTCTTTTGCACTTTCTAATACTATCTTCCTTGATTCATTGTTAGCTTGTATATTTCTTTCCTCTATAATTGGGGCTGTAACATCATTAGTAATCCCAAGGGCTAAAGCTGCTACTGCACAAATAATAAATAAAGTAATTCCTAACTTAACTATATTCTTCATTATTTAGATACCTCCCCAAAGACTCTATTTTTAGCATATTTATCTATAAGAGGAGTCATTACGTTAACCATTACTATTGAATATGATGCTCCCTCAGGGTATCCTCCATATAGTCTTATGACAGTAGTTATAATCCCAGCTAACACTGCATATATTATCTGACCTTTTACTGTCATAGGAGATGTAGTATAATCTGTTAGCATAAAAAATGCTCCTAACATAAGCCCTCCTGCAAATAATTGATAAATTGCAAAGCTAATGTTAAATCCTCCTAATATAAAAGATAATATAAATACTGTTAATATGTAAAATACTGGAATCACATAATTTATTATACCTTTGCTAATTAAATATACTCCACCTATTATAAGTAATAAAGCCGATGTTTCTCCAATACATCCCCCTACATTCCCTACAATCATATCCGTTAAGCTTGTTCCACTATCATAAAGAGCTGATAATCCTGCTGGACCTTCTTTTAGAAAACTAAGAGGTGTAGCAGTAGTTACAGCATCTAAAGTTGTAGAACCTATCCAGTTAACACCTGTTTTAGTCCACGCAGTCATAGCTACTGGAAAAGATGCTAATAAAAATATTCTAGCTGCTAGTGCCGGGTTCATAAAGTTATGACCTATTCCTCCAAACACCATTTTAACTACTATTATTGCAAAAGCAGATCCCATTAAACACATCCACCATG
Source organism: Faecalimicrobium dakarense (assembly GCF_000499525.1). Classification (GTDB taxonomy): domain Bacteria; phylum Bacillota; class Clostridia; order Peptostreptococcales; family Peptostreptococcaceae; genus Faecalimicrobium; species Faecalimicrobium dakarense. Next base: position 38,066 of record NZ_HG529369.1, read on the forward strand.
GAAGTGATGCCGGAACATTAAATGCTAATAATAACCCTGTAACTACTGCTGAATAGTCTCCTATTGTACTTTCTTGCTTACATATTTTTTGATATAAATATTCTGATAATACTGCACCAAGTATACAGAAAAACATAACATTTAGTGCATTTAATCTAAAAAAGTATAAACTTGTTAATGCAGCAGGCATAAGAGCTATTATAACCTGTTTCATTATATACGAGGTATCTTCACTACTTCTCACATGAGGAGAAGATGATACTATAAACTTATTATCCATAAACTGTCCCCCTAATCTCCATTATTTCCTTTTACTTGCTATTATTTCTCTTTTAGCATTTCTTATAGATTGAAGTAATTGCCTTCTTGCTGGGCATATAAATGAGCATGATCCACACTCTATACAATCTAGAGCCCTATATTCTGAAGCTTTCTCAAAATCATTTTTAAGTGAGTATGCGCTTATATAAAGTGGTTGTAAAAATGCTGGACATACATCTACACATCTTCCACATCTTAAACAATTTTGTTGTTTTGGTGTTTTTGACTCTTCTTCATCTAAACATAATATTCCTGATGCTCCTTTATTTACAGGAATATCCATTGTATATTGAGCTATTCCCATCATAGGCCCACCCATTATGAATTTACCTACTTTTTTATCTTCTTTTAATCCTCCACATTGTTCTACTATCTCTGATACTAAAGTTCCAACCTTGACTATTAAGTTTTTAGGTTCATTTACACAACTTCCTGTCACTGTTGTAATTCTATCTATTAATGGTAATCCGGTTTGTATCGTTCTTGCAACTTGAGCAGCTGTTGCAACGTTGTTAACTACTGCACCTGCATCCATTGGTAATCCGCCTGATGGAACTTCTCTTCCTGTACAAGCATAAATAAGTTGTTTTTCTGCTCCTTGAGGGTACTTCACTTTAAGCCCTACAACCTCAATATCTTCATACTTTTGAGCTGCTTTTTGTAATGCCTCTAATGCATCCGGCTTATTATTTTCTACTGCTACGTATCCCTTTTTAACGTTTAAAGCTTTCATTAATACTTTAAGCCCAAACAAAACATCTTCTGGATTCTCTAACATAAGCCTATGGTCTGCTGTTAAGTATGGCTCACATTCTGCTCCATTTAATATTACTACATCAATTTTTTTATCTGGTGGTGGTGATATTTTTACATGAGTAGGGAATGTTGCTCCACCCATACCAACAATTCCTGCCTCTTTTACAATATTTACTATATCCTCTTTTGTGAGCTCTTCTAATTTTCCTTTAGGTTTTATACTTTCGTGTATCTCTTCCTTAAAATCGTTTTCCACAATTATGCATATACCATGTCCTCCAGGAAGTTCACGCTCTTTTATTGCTATGACTTTTCCAGATACAGATGAATGTACATTACAAGAAACAAATCCTTGTTGTTCACCTATTTTTTGGCCTATCTTTACTTGATCTCCCACATTTACAATAGCTTTAGCAGGAGCACCTATATGTTGTTGCAGCGGTATATATACCGTTTTAGGATTGTCTGCCTTTTGAAGTGGTTTTTGATTTGAATAATCCTTTCTTTCTGGAGGGTGTGTTCCTCCTTTAAAAGTTAATACTTTCATTTTTTGCCCCCTTATTATAGATAAAATAAATTTATTCTACTTTATATAAGTATACTATACAAGTTGGTAAAACTTAACTATTGTTAAAAATTTATCCTTCTTTTATTTAATTATTTAAATAAAAAAGGTTGTTAAAAAACAACCTTTTCTAAGCTTTATTTATAGAATTTATAAATGAAAAATATCCTTGCATAGATGATAAGTATAAACTTTCACTTATATAATAATTTTGTTCATTTGCAGCCTTTGACGCCATAGTGATTTTTTCTTCCATATCATTTAAATACTTAACTAAATTTTGTTTAAAAACATCCATATTTGAATAATCTATTTTATCAGCTTCCTTTTTAACATTGTCTATTATTTTTTTTCTATTTGTTAATATATTATTGTATTGTGATAAATCCACTTTATCTTTATTTGATTCCCAGAATTTAGATTCTTCTTGGAAACTAGAAATTAAATTATTTAATTGTTTTGATATATCTTCTACATATGAGTATTTTTCAGTGTATTCTAATGATAGCAGAGGAACTTTCATTTGAGATAAAAATGCATCTGGGAATACTTTTTTAACTTCATCCATATGATTTCTTGCACTTTCTTTATCAAAGAATGCATATGTTTGTACTTTTTTTAACCCATCTATTTCTACTACTGAAAATGGTATTTTATTTTGAGTTAATTGTTCTTCTATTTTAGGCATATCACTGTCATTTTCTACCGAAGCAACCTGAACAGTATTTACATTCCATCCCTCTATAATTGCTAATTTAATATCTTCACTTAATTCTGATTGACTTTGTTTTTCCACTTTTTCATTTTCTACTTCTTTACTTTTTTCTTTTTGAATATCCTCTAATTCTTTAGATATATCATCAGAACTAGTAATCTTTGGCTTTTCAAGTTTGAAATTATCTAGATTAAATGATGGTATTTTATCAGTTAATGATGATACCTTACTACTTAACTTTGTAAATACCTTCATATCTTTAACTTTTATAAATGCGTATCCACCTATTAAACATATACTCATACCAATTGCTGCTATTTTAATAACTTTTGTCTTGCGTCTTTTATTAAATCCTCTGTATATTGTTCTTCTTTTATTCATTAGTTTGTCCCCCCTAAAAATATTCTTAATAATATATATTTTTAAGAATCAAAATTTATGAATAAATATAAAAAAAACTACATTAAAATATAATATTTTAATGTAGTTTCATAATTTATCTAGTTAAAATCTTCTTACACCCTTAAGTACTTTTGACCAATATGATGACCCTAGGTTATCAATTTTAACTTTCTCTGGTTTACTTGGAGTTCCACTGCAATGTATAAACTGATTATTACCAACATATATACCTACATGGTTAACTTCACCATTACCATCAGTATCAAAAGATACTAAGTCTCCTGGAGCATAATTTTCTCTAGAAACAGCCGTTCCGTATCTGGCTTGATCTCTAGACACTCTTGGTATACTTTTTCCTCCTGATTGCTTATATACATATTGAGTAAATCCTGAACAGTCAAAACTATCTGGTCCTTCTGCTCCCCACTTATATGGCTTGCCCATTAATTCATATGCAAGATTTACAACTGCATTTTTATCTATAGAAGACGGCGGTTGTGGTGTATTGTTGTTGTTGTTATTGTTATTTGATGATTCAGTAGTTTCTTCTATATAGTCTCCACTTCCCCATCCTATAGTTCCATTTTGTGATTTTATCTTATACCACCCATTACTAGATTTCTCTAATAAATCAACTATATCTCCATTATTAGCACTTCCTATTACTGAATAAGTAGTGCCTGCTCCACTTCTTATATTTAATTTTGGATTAGCTTTTATTTTTCCTCTTTTACCTTGAATAGGTGTAGAAGTCGATGGTTTTTGTGTATTTTCATTTGAATCATTAGATGATTGATTAGTCTCTACTATATAGCTAGTACTTCCCCATCCTACTATTCCATTTGACATTTTTATTTTAAACCATCCATTACTAGATCTTTCTAATATCTCCACTATCTCTCCATTATTAGCTTTTCCTACTATTGAATAGTTAGTACCTGATCCACTTCTTATATTTAGTCTTGGACTTGCAACAATTTTTCCTTTTTTCCCTTGAACTGATGTATCAGTAGATCCACTATTAGAGGCCTTAGATATGTACTGTCCACTTGCCCACCCTATTTTACCATTAGATAGCTTAACTTTATACCATCCATTACTCGATTCTAATATTTCTATATTTTGACCTTTATAAGCTTTATCAATTATCGAATTACTTGTACTTGGTCCACTTCTTATATTTAATGCACTTGTAGTTATAGTTCCCGTTTCCATTGCGCTTGCTTCTATAGCATTTATAGAAATGGCCACAGCGCTTATCCCTAAAGTTGCAACTAACTTTTTAACCATACTCAAGCTCCCCCTTTATATTATACTCTATACTTTTATTACATTATTATCCATTTTTATTAGTATAATTTAATAATAACTCATTTTGTATAATATTGTAAAGGTATGCGACAACATTAAGTATGGTTTATCTAAATCCTATTTTTTAATAGTTTTTAGGTAATATTTCTATCCAGTAATTGTCTGGATCTGCTATAAAATAAATCCCCATTTCTGTATTTTCATAGCATATACAATCTAACTCTTTATGTAATTTAAGAGCTCCTTCAAAATCATCTACTTCTAAAGCTAAATGGAACTCGTTATCTCCTAAGTTATATGGTCTATCCCAATCTCTAAGCCAAGTTAATTCTAATGTATGTGGAGTTATTCCATCTCCTAAGTATACTAATATAAAGCTTCCATCTTCTGCTTCCTTACGCTTAACCTCTTTTAAATTTAAAGCCTTTTTATAAAACTCCAAACTTTTATCTAAATCTCTAACATTAAAATTATTATGACAAAAATTAAATTTCATTTTTAAATCCTCCTAAAAATATAAATAATTATTAATATTGCTTTATATTATTTTATACTTAGATTCTTATTTTTGCAATTATTGGATAGTGGTCTGACATATTTTTTATTAATACTTCATAGTCTAATACCTCAATATCAGGTGATACAAATATATAATCTATCCTATCTAGCCCAGTTGCAAAGGTTAATACATTAGCTTTATCTAATTCTTTTGCGACATCTTTTAAAATACTCTCATCAATATTCATACTACCATCATTGAAATCTCCAACAACAATATAAGGCTCATCTCCTATTTTTTTTATAAATTCTACTAGTTCCTTAACCTGTATTTCTCTCTCCTCTTTACTTAACCCTAGATGAACATTTATAATATTTAATTTTCGTCTATCTATGTTTACAACCGTGTGTAAAATTCCTCTTTGTTCTCTACCACTGCTTAGATATATATGATCTTCACTTTTTATAGGATATTTCGAGTATGTAACAAGTCCATAATTTAAACCAAAGTCAACTACATTAGCTCCAAAATGGGAATACATTTTTAGCTCGTCTTTAAAGCTACTAACTTGAAACCCAGCCTTTGCAGATTCATTAACTTCTTGAAGACATATTATATCTGCATTAGAAATTCTTAAAAAATCAATTATATCAAAGAGCGTTGGGAACATATCCTTATTCAAACCACTATGTATATTATAAGTAACTACTTTAAGTTCTTTTTTAGCTGGGAAAAAACTTTTATCTATGTTATAAGCTGTGATGATTAAAGATACTACTAACATTAATATAAATCCATTTTTTAAACGTATACGTCATCATCTCCTCATATGATCTCTTTTATATTATATGCCAAAACAAAAATTAAAGACGCCAATTTGGCGCCTTAAAATCTTATTTTATTTACTTTTAGAAAGTTTCTCTTTCATAATATAATTTATTACTTTTTTCCTTATCTCTTCTGCTCCATCATCTTCTTTTACATTAATATTTAATAGCTTAGCTATAGATCTCATGTCATTTCTAGTTTTAGATTTATAGCTTTCTATTAAATCAATTTTCATCTTTTCTGGTTCTAAAATATATTCTTCATCTCCTCTTTTATATGAAACATATCTTTTGCTATATGAATTTCTATTTGAATATATGTGATTTGATACTTTTCGTAGTATCTGATTATATGAGCTTTTCATGTTTACGTTTATTCCTAAATGTTTTGCAAACTTAACTAATTCATTTTTAGACTTAAATAATTCTTCTCCTTTTATAGACCTTGCTACTGAAGAAATATTTTCTTGATTTGCACCATTTTTCAATACCTTTGAATATACTCTGTTTACCCCTATACCTTGATTAAACTTTTTAATATTTTCATTTATTATCTTATCAACGTTTCCATCAAAGTATTTTTGAACTCCTTTTTGAGATACATAGCTATCAAGTTCTTTTTGGGCCATATCAAGTATTAATTTTCTTAAATTATCTTTATATCCTCTTTCATCCATGATACTCCCCCCTTAGTTATTTATATTATATTCAAACTTTTTTAAAAATGTGAGTTCCATTCTTGGCCAATTTTCATAATATAGTCTTATACAACTAAATTATATTAATTTTATATATTTTAGTGTATATATTCATTGAGTGTGGACATACTATTAATGTAAAATCAAACATACTCAATCTCCCCCATTTAGACTTCTATTTATTTCCCCCAATAGAAGTCTTTTTTTAATAAAAAAAGAACTAGCAATTGCTAGTTCTTTTTTGTTAATTATTCTATTCCTTTTAACTCATATCCTACTTCTTCTATTACTTCTTTTAATGCGCTTTTAGATACATTCTCATTCATATCCACTATAGCACATTTATCTTCTAAACTAACTTCTATTACTTTAACACCTTCTATATCTTCTGTAAGTGCTGTTTTTAAATGATTTACACAATGTCCACAAGTCATACCATCTACTAATAGTTTCTTTTTCATAACTATACCTCCTTATATACCCTATAAGGGTATTATATCATAAGTTATTTTATTTTTTAATACATTTTTTATTATTTATCTTATTTTTAAATATATTCTATTTTAAATCTATAAAATAAAAAGTAGGACATTAATGTCCTACTTTTTATTATTTTTTATTTTCTGTATTTAAATTTGTTATTCCTTCATATACATCAAAATCATTAGGTGAAATTTTTCCTTCTAAACGTCTGTTTGTAACTATATAATCATCTCTAATAACTAAACTCATAAATAATACATTATCATTTACATATTTTTGTAAAGATTTATATATATCACTTATTTGAGATTGTGATGTTGCGTTTATTAAAGATGTTATATAACCAGTTAATTTTTCATCACTATATCCTATGTTTTCTATTATATTTCTAGCATCTGGTATGCTTGATAATTCCCATCCTACTAATGCTAAATCATATTTTTTTGAGCTAATAGCTTCATCTAATTCTTTATCTACTAATTCAACTACTGTAGATTTTATTCCTATAGCTTTTAAATTTTCACTTATTAAATATGCTGATTTAACTCTTTCGCTGTTATTTTTATTAACTACTATTTTTAGATTTAATTGAGAAATCATCTTTTTAATTTCGGCTTTGTTATCTTCTTTTTTATCTTTATCATTGTCTGTAGTTTTATTATTTTTATTTTCTTTTGACGCATTTTTATCTTTACTATCTTCATTTTTATTTGATAGTTTATCATCTGATATAAGGTTTACTTTTGCAAGATAACTTTTAGCCTTTTCTTTATCATATTCCAATTGTTTAATATCATCATTATAGTACTTAGATTTAGAATTTAATGGAAAATTAACTAATTTTGCATTTCCCATATATCCTTCTTCTAGTATTTTTTCTTTATTTATAGCATGTGAAATTGCTTTTCTAAAATTAACATCTTTTAAGAATTTATTGTCATAATTAAATATTACAGATTCATAATCTCTTCCTTCATATTTAGTTATATTAAATTCTTTTTCATAAAATTTACTTAAATCACTTAGTGAAACACTAGTTATATCACTATCTAAAGCCATTACCATAGAAACTTGAGCTTCTGCATCTGGAACTATTCCTATTTTTATATCTTTAGAATTAGAAGGTAATTTACCATAGTAATCTTTATTCACACTTAAAATCATACCATCCCTAGTTCCATATTTCTCTATCTTATAAGGTCCATTTCCTATTAAATTATTCTTTTCTTCATCAGCCTTGCCTTTACTTAATTCATCTTTAGATACTATTGGAAAAATTAATGTATCTATTGAGAATGCATATTTATTTTTAAATTTAATAGTAAGCTCCTTATTATTTATCGTAGATACAGATGAAATATTATCTGTCAAAATTTTATATGGACTCTCCGGACTTTTTTGAATTAACTCTATACTATATTTAACATCTTGTGATGTTACACTATTTCCATTATGCCATTTGGCATCTTTTAATTTAATATCTATACTCATACCATCTTGAGATATTCCATACTCTTCTACCAATTGAGGTACTACATTGTAGTTTTCATCAATTGTAAATAATCCGTCATAAATCAAATTCATTATATATCCTACTGACTTATCTTTATTTATTATAGGATTTATAGTTTCAGGCTTTACCATTGTAAGATTTATGTACTCTGAATTTATAGCACTTTTTTTAGTGTCTGTATCTGTCTTATTCTCAGTTTTAGCACCACACCCAACGACTGTAAGAGCTGATGCTAAAATTATAGCTAGAATTTTTCTCTTCTTCATTAGTTTTTACCTTCCTTGCTATATATCTTATTGTACTTTTCATAGTTATTGCTTACTTTTTCAACATAATTTGAAGTTTCCTTAAATGGTATACTATGAAGCTGTTGTCCATCTTTGCTATATTCATTATTACGTAACCATTTTTTAACATTTCCTGATCCACCATTATATGCAGCTATAACTAAATCTAATTCTCCGAACTCTTTATACAATTTATTTATATACCAACATCCTACTCTTATATTAACTTCTGGATCAAAAATATCTATTTCTCCTAATTCTAATTCTTCTTTTGCCCAATCCCTTGTTATATCACTTATTTGCATTAAACCCTTTGCACCCTTACGAGATACTGCATCTTGCTTAAATTTACTTTCTGCTTTTATAACGCTATAAACTAAATGTTCATCTAAGCTAAATTCTTTAGCATATTTTTCTACATACTCAGAATACTTCTTGGGGTATATTAATTTATTTATTGTGTCTTTCTCAACAAGTAAGGCTCCAAATAGGATTATGAAAATAGATAATATTATTAATATCCTCTTCTTAATCACACCATTTCTCCTTCATGTATTTTATAAAATTATATACTTTTTCTTTAAGCTCTATAATACTCCCCGAATTATCTATTATAAAGTCTCCATATTTAATTTTTTCTTCTTGCTTCATTTGAGATTTTATTCTACTTAAAGCTTCCTCTTTGCTACAATTATCTCTTTTTTGTATTCTTTGTATCTGAATTTCTTCATCACATGTAACTACTACTAGTTTATCTACTATATCTAAATATCCGCCTTCTACTAATAAAGCTGCATCTATCACTATTATATCTTTGTTATTATTTTTGGCTTCATTTATTTTATCTATTATTTTTTCTTTTATTTTAGGATGAGTTAAACTATTTAGTAAAATAAGTTTTTTATCATTATTAAAAACTATATTTCCTAATGCTTTTCTATTTAAAGTTTGGTCACTATTTATTATATTTTCACCAAAAGCATCAAATACTTTTTGTAAAAGATCTTTATCTTCAAATATATGCCTCGCTATAATATCTGCATCAACTACATCTATATTATTTTCTATTAATATATTGGAAAGGCTGCTTTTACCACAGCCAATATTTCCTGTAAGTCCTAATACCAACACAATATCACCTACTTTGTTTCATACCAAGATTTACCTACATTTAAGTCTACATCTAAGTTAACATCCATGCTAACTGCATTTTCCATCTCTTCTTTTACAATTGTTCTTACTATGTCAACTTCGTCTTCTACAGTTTCAACTATAAGCTCATCGTGTACTTGTAATATAAGCTTAGATTTTAAATTTTTCTCTTCTAGCTTTTTATATACATTTACCATTGCTATTTTTATTATATCAGCTGCACTTCCTTGAATAGGAGCATTCATAGCTGCTCTTTTTCCAGCATTTCTTACCATAAAGTTGCTAGATTTTATTTCTGGTATATATCTTCTTCTATTTAATATAGTTGTTACATATCCATCTTCTGAAGCTTTTTCTATAGTATTATCCATAAACTCTTTTATCTTAGAATATTTATTAAAGTATCCTTCTATATATTCCTTAGCTTGCTTAAGAGGTATATGAAGTTCTTCAGATAAACCAAAATCACTCTTACCATAAACTATACCAAAGTTTACTGCTTTAGCTGCACTTCTTAACTCACTAGTGACATCTTTAGCATCTATGTTAAATACTTGTGTTGCCGTTTTAGTATGTATATCTTCATTATGTTTAAATGCATCTATCATAGTTTCATCTTGACTCATATGAGCTAGTACTCTAAGTTCTACTTGAGAATAATCGGCATCAACTAAATCACATCCATTGTCAGCTATAAATACTTTTCTTATATTTCTTCCCATTTCAAGCTTTACAGGTATATTTTGAAGATTCGGTTCTGTAGAAGAAATTCTACCTGTCGTAGTTATAGTTTGGTTAAATGATGAGTGTATTCTACCACTAATAGGATTTATTATAGCTAAAAGACCTTCTACGTAAGTAGAGTTTAATTTTACTATTTGTCTATACTCAGTAATTTTATCAATTATAGGACTTTTATCTCTTAATTTATCTAATACCTCTGCATTAGTTGAGTATCCTGTTTTAGTTTTTTTGATTACAGGTAATTCTAATTTCTCAAATAATATTACACCTAACTGCTTTGGAGAATTTATATTAAACTTTTCTCCTGCTATTTCATATATCTCTTCTTCTAATATTTTTATTATTTCCTTAAACTCGCTACCTAGTTCATTTAACTTTTCTCTATCTACCTTTACACCTTCATATTCCATATATCCTAATACTTCTACTAAAGGCATTTCTACATGATAAAATAGTCCATCCATATCCATATCATTTAAGCTTTTTTCCATTACAGGCATAGTTTTAGCTACTGTATCTATTATTTGACCAATATACTCACTTAGTTCACTAAATTCTAAATCTTGATACTTCTTAGCTTTTACGCCTTTTCCTAATAGCTCTTCACTTGATTTAACTTTTCTAGTTAAATACTTCATAGCTATAGCACTACATTCATATGATGTTGATGACGTTGAATCTATAAGATATTCCGCTATTGTTATATCAAAGTTCATATTTTCTAGTTTTATTCCATATGATCTTAAAGCTATATAATCATCTTTTAGATTATATCCAAATTTGTTAATTTCGTTACTTGAAAATACATCTTTGAATTTATTTATTTCATCTTCATTTATATAATATATATTTTTACCATCAATACTCATAAAGACATACATTATATTTTTTCTAATATGTTACCTTCTCTTTTTACAGTTTTTAATATAACTTTCTTATTTTCATTAATCTGTTTTATAAATTCATCTATATTTTCTAACTTATCTATATTAAGTTTAACTTCCTCTTCTTCTTTTTGTTGTCCTCCATCTAAATCAACTAATCTAGATATTAAACTTGTAAACCCAAGGTTTCTAAATGCTTCTATAACAGCATCTTTGTCAAACTCTCCATACTCTAAATCTTCTAATTTAAATTCTACTGGAACATCTCTTATAATTGTAGCAAGTCTTTTACTCATTATAGCTAAGTCTTTATTTTCTTCTATTTTCTTTTTAACACTTCCTTTAAGACTTTCTACATTTTCAATTATTCCTTCTATATTAGAAAATTCCTTTATAAGTTTTATACCTGTCTTTTCACCTATACCTGGAACCCCTGGTATATTATCAGATTTATCTCCCATAAGTCCTTTTAAATCTATAAATTGAGTAGGCGTCATTTCATACGTTTTCATTACAGATTCAAAATCGTACTCTTCTACTTCTCCTACACCTTTTTTAGTTATTAATGTAGTTGTTTTATCTGATGCAAGTTGTATAGCATCTTTATCTCCCGTTACTATGTATACTTTATAGTCGTTGTCCTCTGCCAACTTAGAAACAGTTCCTATTATGTCATCTGCCTCATAACCATCTATTTCTAATCTGTTTATATTAAATTTATCTAATAGCTCTTTTAATGGTTCAAATTGTACTCTTAACTCATCTGGCATTTTCTTTCTACCAGCTTTGTATTCATCAAATTCTAAATGCCTAAAAGTCGGTGCTTTTCTATCAAATGCTACACTTATGTGTGTTGGTTTATATGTATCTATTATTTTAAATAGCATAGTTGTAAATCCATATATAGCATTTGTTTTTAACCCTTCTTTATTGTTCATTTCTGGTAGAGCATAAAATGCTCTGTTTATTATTGAGTTTCCATCTATTATAATTAATCTTTTGTCCAAGTTTATCACTCCCATATTTTTTCTTATTATTTTATTATATATAAAATATGTTATTATTTAATATTACCATATTATTGAGAGTATATTAAGGATTATTATGTTGCAAACGATTTATTTAATTGTTATAATTTATATATGATTATTAAATCGCCGGATTGGTGGAATGGCAGACGCGACGGACTCAAAATCCGTTGGTTTAAATACCGTATGGGTTCAAGTCCCATATCCGGCACCAATACAGTATTTGCAAGGGTTTTAACGTAATTGTTAAAATCCTTTTTTATTTCTCAAAAATACTCAGTCCGTTGTTATAATTTTTAATACTACTAAAACAAGAAAGTGAGTGTTTTAAATGTCTAAGCCAATGCTAAAATTAAACAGACCTACTAAAACCAATCCGTTGTACAATTTGTCCGACTCTCTAGTGTCCGACTTCACATTCGATAACTTCTTTGATGTATTCAATAACTTTATTGAACTAAAAACATTGGAGGGACTGTCTCCTAGAAGTCTAAAGGACTATAAAATACACATGAAATATTTCAGAGATTATATGGAAGAGCAACAACGGACTTACTCAATCCGTAGTGTTGAAATTGACACTTTTAGAAGCTACCTTTATTATATGTCACAAGAGAAAAAGTATAAACCCTGTACTATAAATATTAGGCTTAGGACTATGAGAGCTTATCTCAAGTGGTTATACAAAGAAGGATATCTTTCTGAAGATTTATCTACTAGAATTAAGCTAGTTAAAGAGCCTATAGATACAATAATGCCATTAGACAACAGTTCTGTAAGAAAGCTACTTAAGCAACCTGATACTAGTACTTATGTCGGTTTGAGAGACTTAACTATAATGGTTGTTATGCTCGATTGTGGTATTCGTGTTGGTGAATTGGTTAATCTTAAAGCTTCTGATATAGACTTGAAAGGTAAGGTTATTAATATTAGAAGTGAAATTGCCAAGTCAAGAACCTTTAGACAAGTACCTTTGTCCTATAAAAGTGTAAAGCTGGTAAAAGAGATAATCTCTATAGTAGGCAACTCTAACACAGAATATCTATTCTCTAGTGCATATTGCAATAAGCTAAATACCAATCAAGTAATTCACAACTTTAGAAAATATGGACAAGAAGCTAATATAAATCAAAGGTGTACACCCCATGTATTACGTCATACTTTTGCTGTATCTTTCCTTAAGAGTGGCGGAGACGTGTTTACTTTGCAAAGAATACTTGGACACAGTACTTTAGAAATGACTAGAAGATATATTCAGCTTACAAGTAACGACTTAATTAGGAAACACAAAGAAGTATCCCATTTAGATAAGCTCTTTAGGTAGTAGCAAATAAAAACATACAGTTTAAAAACGTATTATAATATATACTATTTATTATACGTTTTTGAATTGTATGTTTTGTATTATTAATTATTTACTTATTATACTTTAAGTTTACATATCTAATTCCACCTTGTACATATTTGTACATTTAAGGCTTTCAGGTAAACGCATTGCACCTTTATATATTAAAGAAGCTGTTATCTTATCACTATATTTTACATATTCTTCGCTTGAATGAAGTTCAATCTTCTTAATTTTATAGTGCTTCATACCATTTGTATCAGCTTTTTTAGCTGTTGTGTGCCTTCTTTTACTACTTGTTTTTATTGATTTAATCATATTATCATTAAGCTCATTCAAACCTATATTGTTACCTATTTGCTGTAACTCGTTGTACTCTTTCTCAATATCATTGCGATTCCAAGTTATTTCATAAGCTTTATAGTAAAAGTTAATATTTACTTTTGCTTCTTTTAGCTTTGTCTTTACTAATTTGCTATATATTCCCCAAGCTCTATTTGAAAATATATCTTTATCTGTAGAGAAACCTAGTTCATATTTAGCTTCTTTCTCACAAGCAAGTATTACTTGTTTTTCTTCCTTAGTTGCTTTTCTATATTCAGTATGCCTATAGTGCAATATTCGACCATTCTCAACTATTGGAGTATTTAATTCATTATATTGTATATCAATTCTTTCAACCGCAACAGCTGTTACTATATCAAACATTAAAAGCGACTCTTTTCTAAGAGCCTTTAAGTTCCTCTCTGTAGTCTCTCTTATTTTTTTATTATTTTCTCCATAAAAATCCGATATATACTCTTTTGGCACTTCTATTACTTTTGACAACTTATCAATATTTTGTTTCCCTAACTTATAGTTTTTGTTAACTAAATTCATAGCTTCATACAGTGACCCTTTTGAAATCAGTATATTCTCAGAGTTGTCATTATGTAGCATACTTATCATAAGTTTCCTAAAATCTACTTTATACTTCACATTATTTCCACCACGATTCTCTGATTTAACCTTAGTTACTTCATATATTTCATTAATAATGTACTTTCTACCTCGCTTTGTGTAACTAAAATACCTTTCAAATTCTCTGTAGTGCGCCTTTCTACCATTTGTATTATTACTTGGCTTTGGCTCTATGCCCAATAGATTACATAGCTCAGTGTAATCTTTCACTGTCATTCCGACCTTTAAACTTGCTGTATTCATTTGTGCTTACTCTCCTGTTCTTATGATTGGAGCAACACACACTATATAGTAATTGTTGACACTCTTTAAAAAAAGTTATAAACTATAGTAGTTGATATAGAGGTATAAAACCTATTTATTTAACTAACAATAGTAAATATCGTACACATAGAAAGAACGACCAATTCTCTCTACACTACGACCAATAGTGTGTGTTGCGAATTATATAAATGTTTTTATGCTAGACTTGAGTGCGACCAACACTTGAGTCTTTTTCATTTTCAGAGAGTTTATCAAAACTATATTGAAAAACCTCTGCACCCAATTTTACCATATCCTTAAAAGCTATATTGATTATCTTAGTATCCTTATCATAATCATTTTTATTAATAGATAAATCTATACCATTTTCCAGTAACTCACTGGTGGTATACCCCCTATCATCTAACAGCTCCAAAACTCTCTTTCTTAATTCTTGGAACTTATTAACTATGTAGAGCTTCTTACTCCAAGGATTAACACATATAAGGCTGTCCGACCTTAAATGATATATATACCCTTCATTATTATTGCTATTACTCGGAACATAAGCTTCTTCACTGTCCTTTTGATAGTGTTTATAGTCTAATCCTACCTTATCTACTCCGTTCCAACTGTGACTAGCCTTAATATCTGCATAAATAGGTTCTTTGTGCTTATCTAATATCACTACGTCTCCATAAAGATATTGTATCGTTGGATTATCTAATCTATCATAGCTACATTTAAGCTCGCTAAGTGCCTTCTTTACTATCTGTTCCATTAACTCCCCCTTCTCTTTTGGTGTTAGTACACTATAATAACCTAGTCTAGTTATTGAGTGCTCATTTACTATTAATACTTTTTCTTTTACTTTCATTAGTTTAACCTTTTAGTGTATTTCTCCCTCATTAAACACTTATAGAAAACCGCTTTTCTATTAATTTTCTTAGTACGGATTAAAAAAACTAACACCCTAATTATACCATATTGAACGTCCAAAGTCAAGTTATACCAACAGTTACAAGCATTCTAACACCCTATATTTTACCGTGTGAAATAGTAAAAAAAATATTTTTTAGAAGTGCTTTCTAACCTTCTTGCGTGCGTGTAGTAACTAACTCCAAACTAGAAAATATATACCCCCTCACTCGATGAAAGTCCCCCCACTCCTTTGCTCTATGTAGTTCTATGTGTAACTAAATATGATACCGTAAAACTCTTATAACTAAGGACTAGAAGCTGATTTCGCAGCCAAAACTAGTCAACCGCTCGGAGACAAATATTTTCTATGTGGATATATTAACTACAATACATTCTACAAGCTCTCACAATAGCTCTCATAACTTCCTATCTACACTCTGTAAGCATTACAATACCTCACTTGTGAGTCTAAATCAACCAGCTCAACTGTAGCCATTCTGAGCTTCCATTTTTCCACTTCCGGTAAATTTGCACATAGAGTTCGCTCGAAGTTCTTACAGTGGCTTCTATGAGGTCACAGATACCTTTATGAGTAAATTTCCCTCTCGTTGTAAAATCAGAGTTTTAATAATTAATTTCGTCATCTCATATAACCTTAAAATAAAAACACTCATAATTAAAAATGAGTGCTTAACTTATCTAATTCTTTTGATATTTCTGTTGGTTAGAAGTTGTTTTGTCTAAAACAGAAATATTTAAACTCGGATTATTTTGTATATGGCTTAAAAATATTGTACCAAGATTAAGTCTCACTGCCCTATCTAACCTTTTCCATTCATATCCTTTAAATAGTTCCTTAACTAGAAATACCTCACCAGAGTTAAGGTTAGACAATTCATTTATAGCTTGTTGTAAAAGTGGATTCATTTTAAAACCTCCTATAATTATTATTAATATACTTGTTAACAACATTGTTAACATTATTATATACAACGTTGTTAACAAGTGTCAATGTATATTTACATAAAAAGCATTAAAAAAGGACTCTTATCAAGTCCCTCTAGTTCTTATTTAATTCCTCTCCTAATTCCTTCTTATACTTATAGTATGAGTTCCTAGCTATTCCTATTAGCTTCATTACTTCTATATCCTTTAGTGTCCCTTGGAAGTCCTTACTATACTTTTGTATCTGCTCCTTAGCTAGAACACTCTTTTTAGTAGTCAACTTAGTTCCCTTCTCTAGTCCTATTTGCTTACCATTAAGTCTTGCTGTCTCAATGCCTTCTCTAGTACGTTGTTGTAAGTCCTTCACTTCCTTCTCACTTTGATTAAAAGCTAACTTAATCTGTTGCTCTGCTAGTGTTAATAGATACTTGTTTATACCTTCCAGTATGAAGTCTAAGTCTGTACCAGTTAGCTCTATACCCTGTGTCATAGCTTGCTTATACGTTGTTGTATTAATATGTGGTTCTTTTATAAACTCTAACTCTATACCTTTATCAAACAACTCTTTATATAGCTTAAAACCTTCTTCTGAGTCTCTTGACATTCTACTAACACTATCGAAAACTATCGTGTCACCTGCTTTTACTTTACCACCCTTCAATATGACCTTATTTTTATCCTTAGTCCATTCACCTACTAACTTCTCAAACTCTTTTCTACCGTCAACTTTTGTTCCAGTAAATACTTCCTCAACTATGACTGCTCCTGCATATAAGTCCTTTATGTTTCTTACTTGTCTTTCTATATTTTGAGTGCTTGTTGATATTCTACAGTATCCATATATTTTCCCCATTTTAGTACCACCTTTTCAATATTAAAGTATCAAATCTATCGACCATTTGTTTTTATACTTGAATATTATACTATGATTATATCTAAGTCAATGACTTTTAATACTATTTTCTAAAGCATTTCTTTTGATACTTAATTATCAATAAAAAAACTAGAGTATTAACTCTAGTTTATAATCTATTATTCTTCTAATGATTCATAAAAGGTTTTTAACTCTTCTTCAGCTTCTTCATTCGTTGTTGTGCTATAATGTTCTTCGTAGTCACAATTAATTTTTGTATTTTCACAAATAAGGGTACCTACTATATCTCCTTCTTCATTATAGTTATGGTCTAATACTAACGGTTCTCCACACTTTGGACACTCTTTCATTTTAAGCTCTCCTTAACAAAATGATTTTATCTTCATTATAACCTATAGCTAAAAATAATCTATTCTTCATTTATTCTTTCACGTCTATTATATTCATTTATTAAATCTTCTAATTCTATTTGAGATAAATTTTTTATTGTTTTTTCTGCATACTCTTCTAACTCTTCTATTTCTACTTCTGTAAGTTCCTCTAACTTATAATTATTTATCATTCCCCCACCTCTTTCCATGTAATATTTAAATTATATCATGTAGTTATAAGTATTACAATAGCTGGTCTTTATCGATTTTGATATACATTTCCATGATAAAAAATCAGCTTTTATTAGGTACTCATAAGGGCTCTATTATCATATTATTCTATTTCTCTTATATAGATAGTATCTTTATCGTCTATATTTTCTATGTATTCACGTTTAGAATTTTCAATTGCTTCTATATCCATTTTTAACAATCGCTCTACTGTAGTAAGATTTCCTGTTTTTTCTCTTTTTTTATAGTCTATGTATTTACATATTTTTTTATAGCTGACTTTATAATGCCTTGTATCTTTATGCATAAATGTCTAATTGCTCTCCCTATCAATTTAGAACATGAAAATATTAAGTTTACTATTATAGCAGATATAATAGCCACCAAAATAGACATTCCTAATGTAATATCTGTTGTATTAAGTAGCTCCAAGCACTTCTCAATCATAACCCTTACGCCCTTCTAATATATTCATTTTTATTACTTTATTATAGTATAACTTGTCCTCTAGCTCTTTCAGCTCCTAGAGTACCTTAAGGTGTTCACTTACCCACCCTGTTTGTACTAGACACCATGTAGCTACAAATAAAGGTGATTTGTTCAACCTTACATTTTAGATTCACATTGAAATAATTACCTTACAAAATGGGAACGTTTTTATAAGTTACTTATCTCCTCATACTTTTGTAATGCTTTCTCAAGCTCTTCTTTCGCCTTATCCTGTCCATTGCTATCTTCATTTTTAACATAATTAATTTCATAATCTAAACTACCGCTATAATATTTTTTCAAATCTACTAATAGAAAGTAATTGTCTTTAGAGTTATTACCTTCTTTCTCCTCAATATCCATTACTCCAATATGAATGTCCTGTATAGATTTTTCAATATTCATTAGCTTGTCTCTATACTCATTCATTGCTATAAATATATCTTCTTTGCTTTCATTCTTTTCAATTAATCCTGCATAATCCTCCTGAGCTTCTTTCATTTGATTAGCAAGATACTTTATAGTCGCATTATACTCCTCACCTGTAGATTCTCTACTATCTATTATTTGGCTGACTTCTTCTTCAGTTAATACAATCTCTTTCTTATTTGTAGTACTGTCACCACTGCCACACCCAACAACTCCTATTGCTAATAATACTATTGTTCCTATTAATACCTTTTTCACTTCTCCAATACCCCCTATAGTATTTACTTGTACTTTTTAACTAGCTCCTTTAGTGCTTGCTCACTATCTGTTGCACCTTGTACTCTTTATGTTCATTACAGAACTCTATAAACTCCTTATATACGTCTCCATATATTTTGAAGCTCCTAGTGACTATCTCATTCGCATTGGATTCAATCCTAAGTTGTTCCTTCTCAACGACATTCTTCTGTAAGTCGTACCAGTTTATACATTTCCTCGAACTTGCTGTACATTGACTTGATACTTTGTAACTCTTCTATAAACTTTTTATACTCCTCACCTGATACAACTACATTATGGTTACTTTTGTATTCGGTGTCAGTAGCAAATACTATCGAGTTACTATCGTCACCACCATCGTTTACTGGTACTACCTTTGTAAACCTTACGTAGTTTCTAAGCTTCGTATCGTACTTATAACCATTGGCTTTAATTTATCTATTTGTCAACTTAATTCCACCATTAATATACTCGCATACGCCACACCATGCCAGTATATTGTTTACAGCCGAGCTATATCTAAATGCCTTCTTATCTAATCCCGTTTCATACTCATGGGATAAGCACCCATTTACAGTATTCAATATTTCTCCCAGTGGTCTTTTAGCATAATCATTGCCTGATAGCACCTCATTATTTTTACTACTCACAAGCAAATCTACAATTAATTCAAATTGACTAAATTTCAATAGTGGTCTTGCCCCTAAGTTAGATACAATAATTCCTTCATGTGTTATCTCTGCCGTAAAATGTGTATCTCCATTTCTATTTTTCTTTGTAATGGTATTTCCTGTATCTCATTATCTCCAAAGGATTCTATTAGTATTTCTTTTATACTTATCATTGTGATTACCCTTCCTTATCCTCCTACACCCTAATAATATATCTATTTCCCCTAGTAGTACCTTTCTCAGGTTAAATTCCCTCCTAATACATTTATACAAACATAGTATCATATATTAATTGCAGGTTTTTGTAGGATTTTGTAGGAATATTCTATTTTTTCTACTCTTTCTTTTATTTGCTCTGTATTTATGTACATACTAAATTATTTTTGTGCTATAATACAACTAGGTTAAAATTTATAACAATCCGTTGTTATTTTTGAGTATTAAAACGTTAAAACAATTGAAATTACTTAGATAGAGTCGGTTATAACTTTTACACGGACTCAAAATCCGTTGGTAGCAATACCGTATGGGTTCAAGTCCCATATCCGGCACCAATATAGCATTTGCAAGGGTTTCAATAAATATTATTGAAACTCTTTTATTTTATGTAAAAGTGGTATCCCGTTAATAAACATTATTGGTTTTATCAAAAATTACAAATTATTTAATATATAAAAAAGACTTAAGTTGCTTTTAGCTACTTAAGTCTTTTTATATATAATTAATTTATGCCTTAACTTCAGCAGTATTTGAAAATAAAAATACTACATACTTATAAGATACATAAGCTACAATTCCTATGGCTAATACCATCTGAAAATACATTAAATATTTTAATATCGGCATTACTATTCCTTGTTTTATAAAAAACATATTCGTTTGTTTAGTTGCTATTGCAGTTATAACAAGCGGGAATGTGAGTGCTGAGTAACTTGGATAAAACTTTATTTTTAATATTTTTGGCAAATATATCAACACTCCAATAAATATTAAAATTGATAGTGTACCTAAAAATCCTATCATTAAAATATCTTTTTCTTTAAAAGTTGATATATATCCCGCTAGACAAAGATTTGCCGGTGCTGTAAGTATTGCTATTGTTGGAATCACTGGTTCTGGTATATCTTTTACTTTAAATAATCTATAAAGTATTATTGGCAATAAAATTATATAACTTACTAAACCAAACCAAAATAAATACTCACCTATTTTATTTAAATTATAAATAGGCGCAGTTATACTTCCTGTTGCTATACCTACATAAACTACAAAATAACTAGGAAGTACTTTTTTAATATCAAATTTCATTACAAATTTATAAGTAAAATATAATATCAATATAATATGTAAAATCAACCCTATAATCCATATTGATAACGCTAGATGTGGAGATATTTTATTTGTATATGTTGAAAGTATCATAATCCCCATACTAAAAGTAGGGGCTACACTTGCTATAGCTGGATTTTTTAGCTTCTCTAAAACATCTTTAAAATCAATAAATATTTTTATAATCATAAATACTAATAATATAGTAGATAATACTCCAAAAATATTTCTATAAATCTCTCCATATGATAAAACTAAATTGCCCATAGCTGCTAATGCTAACATTAATCCAGCCATAGGTATAGGAACTTTTTTTAATATATTTGTCATATAATTCACCTAATTAGTTATCTAAATTAGATATGCCTAATTCTCTAACTATAACTTCAGCAGTTTTTCTAGCCATTTCACCTGTAAATGCTATACACTGTTCTTTATGTTCTCCTGAACCCATATCCATACCTTTAGTATGAACACTACAACATAGAACTCTATGATTTTTTCTAAAACTTTCTTGTACTTCATTTGCTAATTCTAAAGTTCTATTTACCTTAGGGTCTGCTCCTGTTTTTCTTCCAAAGAAATACCCTATACACATTATAGCACCTGAAACAGCTCCACATACACATTTTGATCTTCCTATACCGATTGGAAATCCTGATGCCATTGCTATCATTTCTTCTGGCATATCTAATTCAAAGTTACTTCTTATAGATGCTACTATAGCTTCTGAGCAGAAATAATCACCTTTTCTATATAATTCTTCTGCATCTTTTTGAATCTTGCTTACACTTACTTCTGTTACCATATCTTTAACCATATTAATTCCCCCTACATGCATTATATTCAGCTAAATTATATATTTTATATCTTATGTTGTAAACGCAAATAGAAATTATCAATATTTAAGGCATTATTTATAGTTTTTTTATATTATATATTTTTAAATTTTTACTATTGTATTGTACTTTTCATAAGTTCAATGCAATCTGTAAATATACCATCAACTCCATATTCCATTAGTTTCTTAGCTACTTCTATAGAATTAACAGTATAAACAAATACTTTTATGTTATTATGATGTGCATTTTGTACTAGTTCTTTTGTAGCTAACTCAACATCTATATTAATACTATATAGCTCTAAGTCTTTAATTTTATTATTTAAATCTTTGCTATTTGTTCCTTTATCTCCGTACAAGTTTGCATATTTAATATCATTTTGAATTGCTTTAAATCTTTTTATACATTCATGATTAAAGCTAGATATTAATATTTTATCTTTAATATTATATTTATTAATTATATCTAAAGTATCCTGTTCTAATTTATAATCAATTATATCCGTTTTTGCTTCTATATTTAAAAATATATCTTTATATTTAATTAAATTTATTACTTCTTCTAATGTAGGAATTTTACATAGATTGTTATCTCTAAATTTTATATTTTTGCAATTAAATTCTCTTAATTCTTCTAATGTATAATCTTTAATAAGCCCTTTTCCTTCTAATGTTCTTTCTATATCCTCATCATGTATTACAACTATTTTTCCATCTTTAGTTTTATGAATATCTAACTCAATTGCTTTTGCATTTTTTTCTAAAGACTTTTCAAAAGCTAGTATTGTATTTTCAGGATATTTAAAGCTGTATCCTCTATGTGCAAATATAATCATGTCTATCTCCCCCATATCTTATTTATGCTTTAAAGTTATTTTAACTATTTCAGGTCTACAATTTATTCTCATTAAAATTCTAGAACCTCCTAGTCCTTTGCTAAGTAGCATAGTAGATTCTTCTTTATTATATGTTCCAAAATCATATTTAGGAAAGAATTCCCTATTTGGTGATAATAATCCGCCCATATATGGAATTCTTATAATTCCTCCATGTACATGACCTGCTAATACTAAATCAGCTCCCCAAGAAGCATATTCTTCAAAGAAAAATGGTGTATGTGATAGTAGTATATTATATTCATTTTTATTTATTTTACCTAAAGTATTTTCTATAAATTTTTTATCTAAATTTGAGTTTTTATTTTTAGAATTACTAAAAAAATATTTATAATAATCTAAAGGTATAATTAATCCATATATATTTATATGACTATTATTTTTTTCTATTTTTACTACTTCATTTTCTAAGTTTATTATATTTCTACTGTATAATTCTTTAAAATAATTATTATACAAATCCTTATATCTTTTTATTAATGATTTTTGTTCATGATTACCAATTATATGATAAACTTTATACTTTTTAGTTAAATCATCTATTAAATTTAGCGCTATATTAAACTTTTTATTTTCTCCATCTACTAAGTTTCCTGTTATTACTACAATGTCAGGGCTTAATTTATCTATAGCATTTAATAGTTTTTTATTGTCCTTTCCAAAGCTCTTATTATGCAAATCACTAATTTGAACTATATTAAAATTGTCAAACTCCTTAGGTATTTTAGAATTTTCTATTATATATTCATTTTTTTCTATACTATCTACTTGATATCTATATAAGGAATATGCACTGGTAAAAATTGCTCCTCCAATTAAAACTTCATTTATCATATTAAGTACCTCACTTTAAAATACACTTACTTATTTTATATTATAAGCTACTATAGCAAATAATTTAATTTTATACTATAAAAAAAGGAGAGATTT